>JASIEW010000059.1 GCA_030045755.1 Nitrososphaerales archaeon | reverse complement strand
CGGGGCGGTGGTGGCGCGTGACTGCGTCGTCCGACCTGCGGACGCACAGCTTACGCTAGACTAACATGCAATGCTGGGCTATCCTTGGCGCCTTAGGCTGCGCACTCTTTGTGATAGGACTTTTTCGTGAAGAAGCCCTTCTTGACTTCTTGCCCAGCTGGGATTTCCTTCCCGCACTTCGCACACATAGCCATTTTTGCGCTTTCCTCACCTTACGCGTTCAAACCGACGTTTTAAGGATAGCCGTGGCGCCGTTCAGGACGGAATTCGAGTATACCTTTTTACGGAAGTGAGAAGGGTTCTGGCCGTGAACTGTCCAAACTGCGGCGCACAGCTGCCTGACGACGCGGCTTTCTGCTACAAGTGCGGCAACAAGACGGGGCAGCCTAGCGGAGGCTCTTCTCCAGGAGGCTCCACGACGGGCGGGAGCGGCTCTTCGCAGAAGCAGGCGCAGGTCCTGGCGCCGTCTGGCGTGACTTCCATGAAGTGCCCGAACTGCGGCGCACCGATATCTCCAAAGTTCGGAGAGATGGTGATAACGTGCGAGTACTGCGGTAGCGGGGTCACCCTAGGCACACAGGGGTGGACGGGCATAGACAAGCAGACCATGCTTGCCATCAAGATAGCGACAGTCGATCAGGTGAACGCGATCATCAAGCCCCTCATGGACAAAGGACTTCTGCACAGGCACCTCCAGGAGAGCTCCAAGCAGGAAGAGATGAGCCTCTCCTACGTTCCATACTGGATCGTGAGCGTGTCCGCCCGGACGCAGGTGGTCGCGGCCAACCCGGCGATGCAAGTGGGGCAGGCGGCGACGACGGCGGCGCTGATGGGGGTCATCCTAGGCGGCATGGGCGGAGGGTTTGGAGGGGGCGGAGGGGGGCGCAGGCGAGCCTTCGCTGGAGGGATTCGGAGCTCGGCTCTCCCGATAGGCGGCTTCGCTGTCGGCAGCTTCATGATGTTCGGGATGGGAGGGATGGGATACGGCGGCGGGGCCACGAAGGCGGAACAGATGGACGCCAACTACAACTTCCCTGTTGTAGCCCTGAAGGCGCTGACCGAATACCAGCCGAAGGACTACCAGTTCGACCTGGACGGCAGAACCCTCTTCGACATCACGAAGATCCCCAAGAGCATCAAGGTACTGAACGGGGACATCGGCGAGGAAGTCGCGAAGGCGCAAGCCAAGACTCTGGTCGACCAACTTCAGTCTGAGAAGGCGCACGCGAAGTACCACATGATACAACGTATGACGACGGAGTCTGATGTAGGCGACCTGGAGCTCCTCCACACGCCCATCTGGTTCGCCAGGTTCGACCACAAGGGCAAGAAGATCGTACTGGTGATCGACGCCAACTCCGGTCGGCTGATCAACAGCATAGGGTTGGAGTAGCTCCCGCAAAACAATTAATTGGAAGTCTAAAGGGGGTCGTCGAGTCAGGCGATACAAGTGAAGGTCTCCAGGCTCATCATCGTGATAGTAGTCGTCGTCCTCATCGTCTTGGTGGCCCTAATAGCCATCTCGACGCTTGCCCCGTCGAGCCCGAGCAGCACGGCGTGGCAGTCGGCCTCGGGATACCCGATCCAGGTAGGCGGATCCTACGGCATAGGCGGCCAGCAGTGTAACAGTGTGGGACAGTCCATCTTCTGCGTAGGAGGGACAGACCCTGCCGGCGGACCCCGTAGCGAGGTCTATTCGTCCTCCATAACCTCCTCCGGGAACATCACAGGATGGAAGCCAGACGCCAACGCGTACCCGGGGGACATCGCGAACCAGTCGTGCGTCGCGTCCTCCAACTACGTGTACTGTGTGGGCGGGACATACGACGCTTCATACGACGACTCGTACTACACCTACTTCGCCCCGGTGAATAGCAATGGCACTGTGGGCCACTGGACCCAGACGACATCGTACCCGATCGCCGTGGATACGGAGTCGTGCGTCGCATCTTCTGGATACATCTACTGTGTGGGCGGATACAACGAGACCGACGGAACGAGCGCGGACACGCTCGCGAGCTACTCTGTCTGGTTCGCCCCCATATCGTCGAGCGGGATTGGGAACTGGACCCAGACCACGTCGTATCCGAGTGATGTGTACCTGCCCAGCTGCGCGGCAGGGGGCGGATACATCTACTGTATCGGAGGGGTCAACGACGATGCGAATCCTGTCAGCACGGACTACTACGCCGCTCTCTCCTCCTCAGGGGTAGGAACCTGGACTCAGACCACGTCGTATCCTGTATCGGCAAGCGGGCAGTCTTGTGTCATCTCCGGAGGCAACATCTACTGCGTCGGAGGAGAGAAACAGAGCTCGTTCGCGACAGCAGTCTACTTTGCGTCAGTGTCCTCGACGGGAGTCGGGAAGTGGAGCCAGGCATCAAGCTATCCGGCGGCCGCAGACACAGACTGCGTCGTGGCGTCCGGCAACCTGTATTGCGTCGGAGGCTTTGAAGGGAGCTCTAGCGAGGTCAATGACGTATTCTTCGCCCCGCTGAGCTCGCTCACGAGCACGACCACGGGCTGAGCTGAGAGTAGGCGCACCGGCCGGCGAACGGTCCCAGAGTCGCATCCGACCTTGAGAAGGTCGACTGTCTCTCAGAGGTGTCAGCAATGCGCTCCTTTAATTAGTCGTCCTCGGGACTCGGATTTACTGCATCGAATCGCGGTAGGATGTGTGAAAGAAAAATGAGTTTCGGAAGAGGTGGAGGATATGGCAGCCGTGGAGGGTTCGGAGGAAGGAGTTCCTTCAACA
>JASIEW010000058.1 GCA_030045755.1 Nitrososphaerales archaeon | reverse complement strand
CCAAGCGGTCATCGCGGGAACCGTCGGCGGAAGCCTCCTTTGGGCCGACAGGCGGTGGGGGATGCTCGCGCAACTGCTGGTCGGGCCTTTCACCAGGCTCCAGTACCTGCTGGGTATCATGTTCACTTCGGTCGTCTTCGGCCTGGCGGGGGCCCTGGTGATGATGCTGGGGGCATTTGCGCTGATCGGTTCTCTCCACGTGACCGCGTACGGCCTTTTCGTTATGTACGGCACCATCTTACTCGGTTCAATCTTCTTCGGCTCCCTGATGCTGTTCATCTCCGCCCTCGTGAAGTCCAACAACGCCTACAACAGCATCCAGATCCTTGTGATCTTCGTGGTGAATTTCGCCAGCACTGTCTTCTATCCTTTCAGCACGTCCCTGCCCCTCCCGATCCAGGTGCTCTTCCGCATCAACCCTCTGACCTACATCGCAGACGCCGTCAGGGGCGGTTTCACGGGCAACCTTACAGCCTTCAACGTAGAGGAAGTGGCGGTCCTCTTCGTCGAGATGGTGATCACGCTGTTCCTTGCCACGAGGGCCTACATGCGGTCAAACGTCTCTTACGAGTAGAAAACGTGGACGGGCGTTCGCTTCCGTCGCTTGTAACTTAATATGCTTGGAGGGCAGGAGTCGCCTCATGATTTCACTCGCGGGGGAGCCTGAGGTCGTCGCCTCAAGGGAGAGGACCGCCGCGTCCCGGGCCGTCGGGACCACGCTTGTGAAGAGGGGCTTCGCGCACATGCTCAAACACGGCGTCGTCATGGACGTGACATCGGTCGAACAGGCGCAGATAGCCGAAGAGGCAGGCGCCGTGGCCGTGATGGTGCTCGACAAGCTACCCTACGATATCAGACAGCAAGGCGGCGTCGCGAGGACCGCGAGCATCAGGATAATCGAAGACATACTGAGCCACGTCACCATTCCGGTGATGGCCAAGTGCCGAATCGGCCACATCTACGAGGCGAAGGTCCTCCAGGAGGCCGGGGTGGACATGGTGGACGAGTCCGAAGTCCTGACTCCGGCGGATGAAGAGAGATTCATCTGGAAGTGGGACTTCACGACCCCCTTCGTCAATGGGGCACGGGACCTGGGCGAGGCCCTGCGCAGGATTTCAGAGGGCGCGTCTATGATCAGGACCAAAGGCGAACCTGGGACCGGGAACGTGGCAGAGGCAGTGAAGCACGTCCGTGTGTTGAACAACGAAGTCAGGAGGCTGAGGGGCATGTTCGAATCGGGCGACCGCCAGGAGCTCGTCAGGCTCTCCAGGGACCTGAAGGTCCCGCTGGAGCTGACTGAGGAGACAGCTCGTCTCGGCAGACTTCCGGTGGTGAACTTCGCGGCAGGCGGGATCGCCACGCCCGCCGACGCGGCCCTCATGATGGGTCTCGGATGCGACGGCATCTTCGTGGGCTCGGGGGTGTTCAAGTCCGACGACGCCCAGCAGAGAGCGAGGTCGTTGGTCGTCGCGGTGACGTACTATGATGACCCGAGGGTGGTCATGGAGGCGCAGAAGATGGTGGACGAAAGGAAGTCCATGATGGGGATCGGCGGAAAGGACCTCAGTCTGAAGATGCAAGACCGGGGCGTGAACGTTTGAACAGACTACTAGTGGGAGTCCTGGGGCTGCAGGGCGACGTGGAGGAGCACCTCTCAGCCTCGGAGAAGGCCCTGTCGAAGCTGGAGCTCGAGGGAGAGCCGACCTTGATCAAGAGCGCGGACGACGCGAGGCGGATCTCGGCCCTGATAATCCCCGGGGGGGAGAGCACCGTGATGGGCGGGCTCTCTTCGATCAAAGGAATACTGCCCACGCTGAGGGAGCGGATCGGGCAGGGGCTGCCGACGCTAGGAACCTGCGCCGGAATGATAATGCTGGCAAAGGGAGCCGAAGACCGAGTCGTAGGCAGGACGAACCAGCCCTTGCTGGGCTCGCTCGACATCAGCGTCGAGAGGAACTCCTTCGGCAGGCAGGCGGAGTCATTCGAGACCAGCGTCGAGTTGGGAATCCCGGGCGGAGATGGTTTCCCAGGGGTGTTCATCCGGGCGCCTTCGGTGAAATCGATGGGAGGGGGCGTCAAGGAGCTGGGGAGGCTCGGGGACGCCGTTGTCGCAGTCCAACAGGGCAAGATCGTCGGAACCTCGTTCCACCCGGAGCTCAGCGGGAGCACGCTCGTGCACGAGTTCGTCATCGGGCTCGCAGCGGGCTCGAAGTAGCCTCTCTTCTCTCGAGCTGGGAGCTGCCTGGGAGACCTGCGCGGCGTTCGCAGGGTCAGATTCCGCCCGGAACGAGAGGGCGGACGGAGTATCCGAAGACGTACAGCACGACTGTCACTGCGAACATTATCGCAAGGATCTCCAAGAAGTCCCGCGTGAACGGCTTGCCGGTGATTATGCTGCTGTAGTAGTTTGTCAGTGCGAGTATGACTACCGCCAGGGACAGGGATGTGGAGAGGGCATACACCATGTTCTTCGTGAGGAAGTATGGCGTCGCTAGGATCACGGCCGTGATGAAGTACGAGACTCCCGTGTAGGTCGCGCTGAGCCTCGCAGACCCCTTGAAACCCTGCTTAGCCTGGGCGAACGCGGCGGAGGCCATCGCGAGTGATGCCGCAGCTCCTGCCACTATGCCGGCGAGCCCAGCGATTTCGGTCCTGTCGTAGAGTCCCAGTGACCCCGCGTGGATCCCAGTTATCTCGACGAGGGCGTCGGCGAGCCCGAGGACTATGAACGAGATGTACTGGACGGCGGAGGTCTCGATCCGCGTCTCGAACTCCTTCTCGTGGCTCACCTCGTCGGCGACCATGGCGTCGAACTCCTTCCTGTCGGCGTCGGGTATCATGGGAGCCAGCTTCCGGTATTCTTCCACAACATTCGACTCGTGCCG
>JASIEW010000057.1 GCA_030045755.1 Nitrososphaerales archaeon | reverse complement strand
TCGTCCGCCACTATGACCTGCGACGGTTCCACGTTCTTCCCTTGCTTGAAACTCAGGGCCGCATCGGGGTTGACCAGGATCTCGTACTGTACTCCGTCCAGCGTCATGTGCACGGTCGTGAACTTTGAGTGCTCCGACGTCCTAGGCCTCGATTCTCCTCCTCCCCGTCCGAAGTTGCCGCTCATCCCGTTCGCCGCCGCTCAGGAGCTCTTGGGAGAAGGCTTGTCAGACCGGGTCTTCGCTGACATCGCGTTCTTCGAGATGTCTTGCTCGGTGAGCCTCTTCCATCTCTTCGACTCGGCGTCGACCACGGCCACCTTGATATGGGCTGTCCCTGCCTTGTCTTCGCTCACCAGGTAGATGCACTCGACCGCCAGCGTGATCGCACTGTCGAGCGACAGAGAGCTATCGTAATTCTTTTCGAGGTAGTCGTTGACCTGGTCGCTGCCCTGGCCAATGGCTATGGCATGGAACCCCGAGTATGTACCGGTAGGGTCGGCCAGAAAGACCACGGGGCCGCTGTTCTCGTCCACGCCCGCTATGATCAGAGAGACGCCGAAGGGCCTCACGCCAGCATACTGGGTGTACTGCTGGTTCATGTCTGCGATCTTCTTCGCTATCGCCTCGATGTCGACTGGCTCGTCATAGATGAGCCTGTTGCTCTGGGCCAGGACCCTCGCGTTGTCTACCTGTATCCTTGCGTCCGGGATGTAGCCTGCGCCGACCGCGCCGACGTGGTCGTCGATCTGGAACATCTTGATCACTGTGTCGTAGCTCTGAAGCTTCCTGCCCTTCTCCTCCACGGCGAGCACGACGCCCTGCTTGGTCTGGATGCCCACGGCCAGGTTCCCGCGCCTCACGGTCTCCAGGGCGTATTCGACCTGGTACAGCCGTCCGTCAGGCGAGAATATCGTGATTGCCCGGTCGTATCCTGCCGAAGGTGCGAACATTTTCTTCTTTGCTCCTTTTTCCCAAAGATTTGGCTGGTCTTTTAAACTCTTTTGGGAGTGAGGACGAAAAATTACTCAAAGTTCAAATCGCTCCGGCCGGTCGCCCGCAACCTTGGTCAAGGTTCTCGCGGTGAACAACTATCCCTCCGACGAGAGATTCGTAAGACTGCTCCGCTGCCTGGAGGAGAACGGGGCGACAGTCGCGAGCGTCCCCTGGAAGCGTGTGCGGACGACCAGGTTCGGCGACTTCGACGGGGTCGCCCTGAGCGGCTCGCCCGACATGATGTCCGAGGACTCGGTCCTGGAGAAGTTCGGCGCAGAGGTCGCAGCGGTAAGAGACTCCTCGGTCCCCCTGCTAGGGATCTGTTTCGGGCACCAGATGATTGCGAGGTCGTTCGGCTCGGACGTGGTCAAGGCGCGGGCGCCGGTACTGAAGTTCGTCAAGACGGACGTCGTGTCGCCGGACGGGCTCTTCGAAGGTCTTCCGAGACCAGCGATGCTCCTGGAGTCGAGGCACGAAATAGTCAAGTCTCTCCCCGAGGGATTCGAGCTCTTGGCGAAAAGCGAAACGACGCCGATAGCGGCGATGAGACACCGGCGCAGGCCAATCTTCGGCGTCCAGTCGCATCCTGAACGGTACTCGAAGGAGAACGCGGAAGGCAAGACGCTCGTCGGGAACTTCGTCAACTCGCTCAGGTAGGGTGTTGCAGTGCCCGTAACCAGCGTGACCTTCGACACCAAGGTCTTCGACAGCCTGATGTCCTATGCGAGGATGGCATATCCAAACGAGGGGATCCTACTCTTGAGGGGCAAGTCGAAGAAGGGGGTCGTCCAAGTCACCAGCGTGATGATCCCTCCCGCCGCAGTCCACGGTGCGGCTTTCTCCTCCTTCAACTGGTTCATGCTCCCGGTCGACGTGTCCTACATGGGGGTGGCCCACTCGCACCCCTCGGGGAACGTGCACCCCAGTCACGAGGACCTGCTCCACATCACGGGGCGGATCATGGTCATAATGGGCTACCCGTTCGCCAACGTCTACAACCTAGGGGTCTACAACCACCAGGGGAACCCTGTGCCCTTCGAAGTCAAGTCGCTAACCTAGTCTCAGCCCGACGACAACCCGATGTCTCACATGCTAAGGCTTATATGAGAACCTTGGGCGATGCTTGTCTCATGTCACAGTACACCAAAGGACAGACATGGGGAGCGCTGAAGAAGGCTTGGAGAGGGTACAAAGTGGCTAAGATTCAGAAGAACACCGAAGACATGAAGAAGTACGCTGAGCGGATCAGGACTCTCCAGAACGAACTGGGACTCGCCCAGGCGAAGTTCCCCGAGCTAGGTCTAAACTAGGCCTAACTCACCTTTTCTTTTTTACTTGATGTCCGGATGATTTGTGACTATCTGGTTCCGAAGCTCCTGGGCCTGCTGCAGTGAAAAGTCAGGCTCGCTCGAAACCATCACGAGCTTGCTTCCAAGGTTGAACGTCATTATGTTCAACCGCTCCCTCTTGATGAACGTGAACTGGTTCTTTCCGAAGTACCTGTCCCAGGTCTTGTCCGTGTTCAACTGGATGGTCACATTGGCTATCAACCTCAGGTCCTCGCTCTGCGGCTCGAGCGAAGGTATCCCCTTCCTCATCCCTCCCGCTATCTGGACGCCCTGAGGATCAAGGATGGTCGCCGAGCGGACCCTCCTATCGAACTTGAACATCTCTGTGCAGATTTTGTCCCACTGAACCTGCATCATGCGCGATGCTCCGTGGCTCTCGGTGAGATATAAGCGCGTCCCCTTTCAAGGGCGAGTGGCGATGAAGAAGCTGAGTTTCGGGTCGATAGAAAGTGATGGGATGGTGTATCATGTTTGACTTCGGCTCTGAAGAGTCCCGGCAGCCCGTATCAACTCAACAATGGCCCTTGAAATAACGACGATCTTGCTTGGCCTAGTGGTAGCCGCAATCGCGGTCATCTACGCAGCGCCAAGAGGCTACATGGGACACAGAAGAGTCAAGACAAGCGCCGCTCCGACATCCATCACGACCTACTCGCCTGCTCCGGAGCCGGTGAGCACAACACCAGTGCAAGCCCCAGCGGCGGTCGAAACCGTTGCCCCCGCGCCGACACCGGCGCCGGCAATCTACGAGACCGTGCAACCGGCACCAGCGCCAGTGACATACGCGCCTCCTTCGTCCACTTCCTTCGGGGCGCCAACCATCACTAGGAAGCCTACCCGCACGTACAGGCGCAGGACAGCACCAGTGAGAAGCGCGTCAGCCTCGAAGTCGGCGAAGACGAAGCCGAAGAAACGCTAAGCGAGATACGAACAGAAGAGCGTGGGTTGCGGCTTAACGCCCTTAAACCCACACTCCGCCTCTTTTGACGCTCATGCCTGAGCCGGCTCAGATAGGCGTCCACATCTCTGCGGAGAAGTCGCTCGACCTTTCGTTCGAAAGGGCCCGCGCGGTGGGGTGCACTACTTTCCAGATCTTCACGAGAAGCCCTCGGATGTGGAAGTTCAGCCCGCTCACCGAGGAACTGATAGCATCCTTCCGAGAGACGAGGAAGAAGACGGGCTTCAAGTCGGTCGTCGCGCACATGCCGTACCTGCCGAACCTCTCCTCGCCCGACAAGGCGCTGATGAAGATGAGCAGGTACACCTTGGCAGAAGAGGTCAAGCGATGCGACGCCCTTGGTATCGACTACCTGGTCACGCACCTGGGCAGCCACCTCGGCAAGGGGACGATGGTGGGAGTGAAGAACGTGTCAGAGGCGGTTGAACTGGCGCTCGATGGCAGCACCGGCTCGACCGTCGTGCTCCTCGAGAACATGGCGGGCCAAAAGAACAGCGTCGGATCGAGATTCGAGGACCTGAGACTGATTCTGGACAGAATCACTCAGGGGGAGAGGGTCGGAGTCTGCTTCGACACGTGCCACTCCTTTGCCGCGGGGTTCGACCTGTCGAGCCCGGAAGCTGTGCAGAACACTATGTCCTTGTTTAACGAGACCGTCGGCGAAAAGAAGCTCGGGGTCGTCCACCTCAACGACTCGAAGGGAGGGCTCGGGGACAGGCTGGACAGACACGAGTTCGTCGGGGAAGGAAGGATTGGAAAGAAAGGGATGAAGGCGATTCTCCACCACAAGGGGATACGCGAGCGACCTCTGATCATGGAGACTCCGTTTGAGGACGCTGAAGGAATGAAGAAGAGCATCTCCGTCGTCCGTT
>JASIEW010000056.1 GCA_030045755.1 Nitrososphaerales archaeon | reverse complement strand
ACACGCCTCCCCCGAGAAAACAGAGAGCACTCGGTGGGGTCTTGTTCGCGGACAGGGTGCCTAAGGTCTCTCTCTTCACAGAGTATTCCGGCGCCGGGTTCGGAATCCTGAGGCGCCTGCTGAACCTGAGTCTCGGCGGTATGTCTGAGAACAGGTCTTCGACCGAGCTCGCGCCGACCCGCTTGAGCATCTCTGCGGTGAGCGCATCGTCCAGATTGGGAAGAAGCGGGTGGGGGACGTGAGAACTCTTCATCCGTTTCGGCCCGAAAAACGCTTAAAATAAGAATATAGCGCCGGTTGCATCCCTCGCTTGAAGCGCCTAACTCTTGTAGCCCTCGCCCTCCTGCTGGTCCTTACCGTAGTGCCTGTCCAGTTTCAGGCCAGGGCGTCCACGACACTGAAGGTCGACGCCAAGAGCGTCTACTCTCTCAACAGATACGGGTTCGCCGTCCTCAACGAGACGGTCGTCTTCTTCAACAACTCCACGTCCCCGGCCACGGCCCCCTCATTGCAGGTGGGAATAGGAAACATCTCGACCTTGGCTGTGAGCTCGGTGCTCGAGGGAGACGCCTTCAGTATGAGCCCAGGCCCGACGGGAGGACCTTTCAACGTCAGCGCCATCCAGTCTGTCCCGGCCGATGGCAACGCCTCCTTCACCATCTCGGTGCTTCTGAACGGGACAACGACCTCTGAGAGCAACGGGAATCTGAGAGTCCTCACCCTGTCGAGCCCAGCGTTGAGCGTCGAGGTTGCTCAGCTAGAAGATGTCGTCTCACTTCCTGGCTCGTCCTCCTTCACGTCCGCGCCAGCGGGGCTAGGCGCGACGATAGCCAACGAGATGTACACGGCTACGCTGCACAACCTGCAGCCATCGGCGGTTACTTCAGTCGAGGTGATGAAGCCCACATCCTCGTCGGGTTTCAACCCTCTGGACGTGTTCCAAGCCAAGAGAACAATCTCGATTGGCTCAGGCGGGGTCCCTATCGTCACGGATTACTTCTCGTTTGAAAATCTCGGCGGCACGGGCCTGACCACGCTCTACATCTCTCCCTTGACTCCCAAGGACAGCACGGTCACAATAATCCCTCCCAGTGAGACCAAGCTGATCAACCCGGTGAAGGTGACGCTGAGCGGCGACAGCATAAGCCTCTCAAGCCTTTCATTCGGCTCCCCGTCGGCAGGGGGGAGCTATACGATTGCTTTCCAGTACGCCCTCTCGAAGAGCTACTACTCGATCTCGGGCGGGCAGGTAACACTGAACATCCCAGACACTCCGCCTATCCCGGCCTTCGTCAGTTCGTACACGATCCGCATTTCAGTGTCGCCCGGAGTCAGGGTCGTAGAAGCCGGTCCTCAAGCTCCTCTCAGCGTGACCCCATGGCAGAAGGGGACGACTACAATGGAATACGCCATTACCGCGGGCTGGGCCGTCACCGCAGGCATACCCAGCGCGCTGATAGTGTTCGGGATGCTGTTCATCGTCCTCTTTGTCTCAAAGGGGTCCATGTCTGTCGAGGAGGAGGAAGAGGAGGAGACGTACACCGAAGCCGCCTCGGCGATGATAAAGGTCTTCGACGAGAAGACGAACCTGATTGACGGGCTGTGGTCGGAGATCACCTCTACGGATCCGAACCAGCTGTCGAAGGCGCTGTTCGACGAGTTCAGAGGAAGGCTGGACGACTTCCGAAGCAAGGCCCTCCGCCGGCTTAACGAGCTGAAGCAGAAGTCGACCACGCAGAAGTTCTTCGACCTGCTGACCCAGGTCACCGAGACCGAGAGAGAGGTGGACAGGGCCTCCAAGGACAAGCTGAACCTGTACGAGCAGTTCTACACGAAGAGGATGAGGAAGGAGGTCTTCGACAGACTGCTCCCGCAGTACACCAAGAGACTGGAGAAGGCCCTCAACCAGCTGAGCGACGAGCTCCACGTGATACAGAAGGAAGCGAAGGTACTCTAGCCGCAGGCAAGGCAGATTTATGAAGCAGAGAGCGAGCTTGAGCTCTGCACTTGAAGCCGGTAGAGAAGTTAGTAATCATCGGCTCGGGGCCCGCAGGGCTGACCGCCGCCATCTACGGTTCGCGCGCGGACCTGAGCCCGCTGGTCTTCATGGGGACGAAGTACGGAGGCCAGCTCATGCTGACCAGCGAAGTCGAGAACTTCCCGGGCTTCTCTGACCCTGTCCTCGGGCCCGACCTCATATCGAAAATGAAGGCACAGGCGGAGAGACTGGGGGCTAGACTGTTACAGGAGGACGTGGTCGAAGTCGACTTCAAGAAGCGCCCGTTCGAGGTAAGAACTTCCTCCGGTTCGACGAGCGCCCTCAGCGTTATCGTCGCGACGGGCGCCAACCCCAGACGTCTGAATCTGACGTCTGAGGCGAACCTGATGGGGAAGGGAGTCTCTAACTGCGCGGTCTGCGACGGTTTCTTCTTCAGAGGGAAGAAGGTCGCAGTGGTCGGGGGCGGGGACACGGCGATGGAGGAGGCTACCTTCCTGACCAAATTCGCTTCCAGCGTGCAGGTCATACACAGAAGAGACGAGCTCAAGGCGAGCGCAGCGCTCGTAAAGGAGGCCATGGCCAACCCAAAGATTAGTTTCCTCTGGAGTCACGCCGTGACCGACGTGCTGGGAGAACGACGCGTCCAAGGGGTCAGGGTCAGGGACTTGAAGACGGGAGCCGAAAGAGACATCCAGCTGGACGGCCTCTTCGTGGCAATCGGATACGACCCTAACACAGAGATATTCAGGGGGCAGCTTGACCTCGACCCCAAAGGCTACGTCGAAGTGAGGAATCGCACTGAGAGCAGCGTTCCGGGAGTCTTCGTCGCAGGTGACGTGCGCGACTTCGTCTACAGACAGGCGATAACGGCCGCAGCGGACGGCTGCAAGGCCCTGCTCGACGCTGAGAAGTTCGTAAAGATTGAGCTAGCGGCGCAGGCTGTCAGTTGATGACCGGGAGGAACCTCTCCTCGCGATGTGACTTGCTGAGCGGCCCGACTATCGTGGTCGAATAGCCGCAGAACCTGCACCTGTTCTTGGAGTCTAGGTTGTACCCAAGGATCTGATAGCCAAAGCGCTTGATGAGAACCTTCTTGCATCCTGGACAATAGGTGCTCTCGTCAGGATGGCCTGGAAC
>JASIEW010000055.1 GCA_030045755.1 Nitrososphaerales archaeon | reverse complement strand
CGTCACGGGCCAGCCCGGCGCGCGTCTAGGAGATGATCTTCTTGCCCAGGAGAGAGAGGACCAGGTCTACGACGAGCTCGGCGGTTCGGTTTGCGTTGTCTAGGATTGGGTTTACCTCGACGAACTCAGCTGACGTTATCTTCTTCGAGTCGAAGAGCATCTCCATCGCAAGCTGCGCCTCGCGGTAGGTCAGCCCTCCGCTCACCGCGGTCCCGGTGCCTGGCGCATCCCTTGGGTCGATTACGTCGACATCGAAGCTCAGATGTATCTTGCTCACCCCCCTCCCCGCCACCTTGATGGCAGACTTCATCACGCTTCGCATCCCCAGTTCGTCTATCTCGCGCATGGTGTACACCGTCACATCGGACTTCGAGAGGGCCCTCGACTCTTCTGGGTCGAAGCTCCGGCCCCCGATGAGCACCGTGTTCTGTTCCGCGGCCTTCGGGCTGACTCCTCCCAGGCTGGTAAGCTGAGGATGACCATAGCCGAGGATTGCAGCGAGCGCCATTCCGTGGATGTTCCCGCTGGGCGTGGTGGACGGCGTGTTGAAGTCGCCGTGGGCGTCGAGCCAGATGATTCCTCTTTCGGTCCCCGACTCTGCCAGTCCGGTCAGCGTGCCGATCGAGACGCTCTGGTCTCCGCCCAAGATCAGAGGGAAGTACTTCTCGTGGACACACTCGGAGACCTTCTTCGCGAGCAGCTTGCACTCCTTGGTCACGTCCGTGAGATATCGGATCTTCCTGTCGCCTAGGGTGGCCGTTGACATGTCGGTCGAGTGGATGTTTCCGTAGTCCTTGACGTCGTGCCCAAGCGCCTCGATCCTCTCTTCAAGTCGTGCGATCCTGATCGCGCTCGGGCCCATGTCGACCCCGCGCCTCTCCTGCCCGAGGTCCACGGGAGCGCCGATGACTCCGATCTTCATGGCGCTTGGAGGCGGATGGATGGTTCCTAATAACGAAGACCGGGCCCGCTGGAACTGAACACGCCCTTCCCTCCCTACGCATAGACACCTGCCAGGGCTGTCCCGACCTTTGCGGGGGAGAAGAGCTCCGAAGCGCGCTTCCTGGCCGCGTCCCCGATCTTGGCCCTGAGACCTGGAGAGTCCGCCAGGCTCTGAAGTGCGCGAGCAAACCCTGATGTGTCGCCCTGAGGGACGAGTAGGCCGGAGACCTTGTCCTCTACGACCTGCGAAATGGGAGGGAGAGAGCTGGCCACGGCGGGGATCCCCCTTCGCATCGCGTCGACCACGGCGATCGCGAACGCGTCGTTGTTCGTCGGCAGAAGCAGGGCGTCGGTGATAGGCCAGACTTCCTCTCTCAGAATCCTGCTGGTCGGGTTCTCGAGATGGACGACCTGCCTGTTGTCCCTCATTAGCTTCATCGCATTCGGATCCTCCACTCTCCCCACATAGGTCAGGCTGCACTCCGTGTCACGCGAGAGCGTTGCGAAGGATGCGAGCGCCGATGCCCCGCCCTTCCTTCTGAAGTCTCTGCCCAGGAACAGGACGTTGAATCCTTTGTGCTCTCGCCTGTCGTAAATCGACTCGAACGGCGGCGGTATGACGGAGACCTTTGACGGCTCGATGCCGTCTTCTATGAAGCCCTCCCTGGCCCACTCTGTCCATGTCACCGCACCCCTGCACCTCGAGGAGTTCAGATACATCGCGAAGACGTCGAGTATCTTCTCTCTGATCAGGCCCCGGATGTTAGTGTAACCCGACAGGAACTGGCCCAGCGACTGGTCGCTTTCGTGGACCCACGGCACTCCGAAGCCTCTCAGGTCCCAGAAGAACGAGTGAGCCAGCTGCTGTCCCGGGTTCCTTTCAGGGAGAGCATGCTCGAGAAGGAATCTGAAGGCCGCCAGCCCGAGGGTGGCCGGGTTCATGTCGTAGTAGCCGAGCATTCGGGGGTAGGTGAAGCGGTCCGTCTCCAGCGTGTATTTCACGTTCGGCGGAGGATGCAGGTACCTCAGGACCGCGGCCGTGCGCGGCCCCCTCGAAACCGGGTCCGATGGCGTCAGCAAAAGGCATCGCAGGTCGCTCGAGCTTGCTGCTTCGCTTCCGACGGCCCTCGCGTTCGTGCGGTCCATCCCTCCGCGGGAGCCTCGCGGCTCTTGCTAGCGTAAATCGGACGACGAGCGGTCCCGCGCGAACTCTCCGACTTCCTGCCATGGCGACCAGTCAGCTAGGTCGCGTGGAAGCGGGAAGAGGTCCGAAGTTATGCTCTTCTTGCCGGACCAAGTGACGGAAGGTGTCAGCAGGGACTTCATCTTCGTAGCCCGCTGCCTGTTCTGAATCACTGTCTCGAAGATTTCCCTTATCACTTCGTCTATCTCCTTGGCCCTGCGAAAGCCGAGGGAAGGAAGGATCTTGCGCTCGACCTTGTAGAAGTGCTCTTCGCTTTCAGTGCGGGGGTTTGGGACCCGCTCCGTCCCTGCGTCGATTCCGAACTCCTCTGCTATGGCACGCACCTTGGTGGCCAGCGTGAGTGTGTCGTAGGTCTCGTCCATCTGGTTGACGACCCTGTAGTCTCCTTGTGGAGGAGGGTTGTCGAGGAGCAGCGTCAGACAGTTGATGCTGTCGTACAGGGACAGGAACCCTCTCGTCTGGCGCCCCTTTCCGTATATCAGCAGCTTGTTCAGGACGACAGCCTGGACGACGTACTTGTTGATCACCGTCCCCCAGATCGAGTCGAAGTCGAACCTGGTGGCGAGAGGAGGCTCCGCGGTCTCGTCGGTGACCGAGCCGTAGACCACGCCCTGCATGACGTCTGTGGACGTCAGTCCGTCGATGCGGTTCGACATCATCACGTTGTAGGTGTCGAATATCTTGCTCAGGTGGTACCAGCTCTGACCCGTCCGCGGGAACATTGACTTGTGTTTCCGTCCGTCCCTCGTGATCTCAACGGGACCTTCCGTGATCTCCACGTTGGGCGTCCCGTACTCGCCCATGCTTCCCATCTTCAGCAGGTGCGCCTTAGGGACGCGCCTGGCCATCGAGAACAGGATGTTCATGTTGGTCACTACGTTGTTGACCTGGGTGTAGAGGGCGTGTTCCTGGTCCACCATGCTGAACGGAGCGCTGCGCTGCTGGGCGAGATGGACGATGCTGTAGGGCATGTACTTCGAGATAAGATAGTCGACCTGCCTTGGGTCTCTCGCGTCAGCCTCGACGAACGATAGGTTGGTCTTTCCTGACGCACGCTCGTACGCGGCCACCCTGGCCTCGGGACTGAGGATGGGGACCAGCGAGTCTGAGCCGACCGAAGAGACGAGCCGCCTGGTCACCAGGTTGTCCGCCAGCACGACTTCTCGCCCGGAACTATGCGCCAGGTGGAGGGCCAGGGGCCAGCCGATGTACCCGTCGCCGCCGAAGATCAGAACCGTCTCTTTCATTGGGAGAACCTCGCAGGAACCGGGCCCGTCTCGCGCATCCGGTCCGGACTCGGTGATTTCGGTATATATCGCTCTGGGACGCTGCGTGTGTATGCTGCGTCTATGTCATTATTCTCGTGGGAGACGTGCAGTCCTCAGATCGAGACCCCGAAGGCTGAGAGGAAGCTCTGGGCCCGCTCCGCCTCGTTGACGAAGGCCCTTCCTTTGGCCGTGATCGTGTAGTATCTCGAGTCTCCGTCCTTGACTTCCTCCAGAAGTTGGAGCTTCTGCAGGTCGGCCAGGTGTTTGACGAGCCTGTCGTAGGACAGGTTCGCCTTCTGAAGGATCCGGGTCGGCTTCGCGTTGCCTTCTTCGATGGCCGTCTTCAGTATGTCAAGGTAGATTCTGACTGTGCTCCTCGCCTTCTCAGGCTGTACCAACTCGCCCACTCCGAATCACGAAGTACAGAAGGACGGAGAAGCCGGCGAGCTGAATCAAGCCCCCGACGAGATAGAGGGCTCCGGAGGACAGCACCGCCGAGAGCAGGGAGCCGATGTGGGCGAAGAGTATCAGTGTGAAAGCCGTCAGCACCAACAGCGGGAACCTAGACCTGTTCTCAGAGTACACGAGCAACGCCTGGAAGGCGATGAGCGCCACTAGGATTATAGTCACGAGCTCGGAGAACTCAAAGAGTCTGGTGCGAAGAGCAGGTATGGTGGTGCTGGCCGCCATGGCGACCAAGGCGGCAGCAGGGATGGAGGTCTTGGGCTCGGGGTTCGGCGCGGTGTGCATCCGCCTAGCGTAGCCCAGTCCGATCAGCAGATAGGCGACCACCTGCAGGAGGAGGTAGAGCGCGGTAGCCTCGTAGGTCAGGTTAATCCTGTCCGTGATTCGCCCGATGTTGAACAGGTAGAGCGTGAGCACAGAGCCCTGGGCCAAGAGCCCTAGGCCAAGGAGCATGAACCCGAGGCTGAGGAGCCTGAGGAAGCTCGACGTGGCGACTCTGCCGTACCTGAACGCGTAGTAACTAACCAGGAGTGCGACCAGTCCGCTCAAGAGCTGCAGTATCGAGTTGGGCGCCAGATATGGGTGGACGATCAAGTAACGCTTCTGCTGTGATTGGACCTGTCCTCAGCGCCCAATAAAAGAGAGACGGCCGCAACCGAGAGAGAGAGAGAAACGCCGGGGGTAGGATTCGAACCCACGCGACCGTGAGGTCACGGGCTCTCTGGGAGGAGCGCTCAAGGCCCGCGCAATAACCGCTCTGCCACCCCGGCACCCAAACTCCGGTCGGCCAGGTTTACTTTT
>JASIEW010000054.1 GCA_030045755.1 Nitrososphaerales archaeon | reverse complement strand
CCCATCCCGCTGGACGAAGCGGCAGGCAAGGTCCTCTACGGCTGGTTCGACAACCACCTCTGCTACATCACAGCCGCGCTGAAGGCGGCTGGCAAGAAGGGCGAGGCCGGGGTAGCATTCTGGAACGACTCGGTGATCTACCACTTCATCGGCAAGGACATAGTCTACCATCACTATCTTTTCCTCCCCGGGATGAGGCTCGGCGAGGGGGAGTACAAGCTCCCGGACTTCATCCCTACGAGAGGTCATCTTCTGCTGAACGGGAAGAAACTTTCCAGGAGCAGGCGCTGGATGATAACGGTAAGAGACTTCCTCGACACCTTCCCGCCCGACTACCTGCGGTTCTATCTTTCTAGGATAGTCCCTTTCAGCCAGGCGGACGCGAACTTCGACCTGAAGGAGTTCAAGGACAAGATCAACAACGAACTGGTGGCGAACATCGGGAACTTCGCCTACAGGGCCCTGAGCTTCGTCGAGAGCAGACACGCCGGCGCCGTGCCTGAGCCTGGGGCCGCCGGCGGGGAGGAAGAAGCCATTTTGGCCGAGCTCAAGGCTGCGGTCGCGGAGACGGGAGCTCTGATCGAGGAGGGGCACTTCGACAGGGCAATGAAGAGGGTTCTGGACTTCTCCACGAAGTGCAACCAGTACTTCCAGCACAAGGCCCCTTGGGAGAACCGCGGACAGGAGCCTACGGCCGTCTTCTATTCCTGCAACCTGGTTGCCGGCCTTGCGACGCTCATCTACCCGTTCCTTCCATTCACCTCCGGGGTCCTGTGGGACCAGCTGGGTTTCGACCAGAAGCTGGATGCCGACGGTTGGGACGCTGCCTCGGAGCTGAGGGTCGAAGCCGGGCGCAAGGTGCGCAGCCCCAAGCCCCTCTTCAAGAAAGTGGAAGACAAGGACCTTAGCCGAGTGAACGTGATGCTGGGCTGACTAGTCGCAGGGCTGGAGCGCTTCGAGCCCTTCCGACAGAGACGCATCCATCTCATCATCGATAGACCTTCCGCGCAGGATTCTGTCGAGGGGGTCGTAGTCGTCGTACTTGGTGGAGGTGAACCCCGAAGCCAGAAGAGAGACCTGGAGCTGAGAAGAAGCATAGTTGCCGACGCAGTATTCCACGTCGACCCCCTTGTTGCTCATCATTGGGCCCAGTCGTTCGACTACCACTCCGACCTCCTTGCCCGACAAGGAGGAGTCGCCGCTGAGTATCAGGACGGCACGGGTGGCGGACTTGGTCTCGGCCAGCTTGCTGATCGACAGCACCGCTCCTGCAAGCCCGTCCTCGGCTTTGTCAGGGGCCCCGCTGCTTGACACGCCCAGCAACGAATATCCTTCTCCAACGACAGTCCCCAGCAACTTGTTCAGGCCCACCGGAACCGAGTCCTTCCCAGGGACGGACAGGATCGAACTGAGCGACCTCACCGCCTCTCTGTTCGCCGACTCGTGCAGGCTCTGAAGCGGGGAGTCGTCCGGGGAGGAGCGCATCAGGGTGTCGTTGTCGATTACCACGACTCCCTTGGTCTCGCTTCTGAGCCTTCTCAAGGAGACTCCGGCGTAGAACATCATCTTCTTTTCAAACTCGAAAGGCATGACGGCGACTCCGACCGTGGTCGCACCGTACTCTTGCGCGACCGAGGCGACGTAAGGCGCGATCCCGCTTCCAGTCGCGCCGCCGAGCCCTGCAACCACAAAGACTACTCTGGACCCGCGGATCGCCTCTGCGATATCCGATCGGGCCCTCATCGCGAGGCCCCTGGCCATGGAAGGGGTGAGCTTCTGGTCCACGCGCGAGTCGATGAGGATCCTTGCGCCCGGGCCGACGAGGTCGGCCGAGTCGCACGATATGTGCACGAACCTGTCTATGAGAGTCGACTGCTCACTGAGGAGGGCGAGGATCCTGTTCCCCGCACTTCCGACTCCGACCGCCGTAACCTGGGCAGATTCTTGGGCTGACATCTAGGAGGCAGCCCTAGGACAGGGCTTGGAATAAACAAGGCAACTACTCAAGATGTTTGACAAACTATGGAATTTAGTTTACTCGGCTTTGTCAGTCGAGTCAGTTGGCCCTTGGCTTTTGCGCGTCGCCGTTGACTATCCTGTTCACCAGGTCGTCCATCATGTGGCCGCTGCATTCAACGCGCACCGCCTTGACCCCGTCCACGGAGAGAGCCGCTTCGCGGATGTTCCTGCCTATGTCGACCGCCAGCGGACTGTACGGCGAAAGAGGCTGGAACCTCACTCTGATAGAACCCGTGACCATCTCCGAGACCTCTGTGACCACGTTCAGTTCGCCCAGTTTTCTCGATGTTTCTTCCTCGACGATTTCGTTTATCCTGTCGGTCACTTTGCTGCTCAGGTCGCTTTCCAAGCCGTGCCGATTGTTCGCCGGAGGCTATATGACTTTTGGGGGGCGATTCACCAGCGCACCCTGAGAGTCATCGGATGAGACGCCTTGACCTCGTCCACTCTGCCCACGCTTGTGCTTCTGGGGACATCTCCTAGGGTTCCTCCCTTCATCGAGCGATAGATTTCGTTCAGCGCCGCGGCGTATTCGTCGAGCATCTCCAGGGGCTCGGACTCCGTGGGCTCTATCATCAGAGCCTCCTTGACGATCAGAGGGAAGTAGACCGTCGGCGAGTGCATACCTCGGTCCAGCATGGCTTTGGCGACTGTCATGGCGGATCCAGGGAGCTCGCTCTTGACCGAGACCACGGCTTCGTGCTTTCTGTGAAGGTGCCTCCCATGGGAGACGGGGAAGGCTTCGGCGTCCAGCGACTTCCAGAGGTAGTTGGCCGCGAGGACCGCCAGTGACGAGACGTCCTTCAGGCCTGAGGCGCCGAGCAGGCGGATGTACACGTACGCCCTCAGGAGAACAGCGGAGTTCCCGACGAACCCCTTGAGCTGACCTATGGAGTGGCTGAGAGCGTAGTCGAGGAAGTACGAGTCCTTCCTCAGGGAGACGACGGGGACAGGGAGGTAATCCACGAGGCGCTTCGAGACCCCCACCGGGCCCGCGCCAGGCCCGCCTCCCCCGTGGGGCGTGGCGAAGGTCTTGTGGAGATTGAGATGGACTATGTCGAAGCCCATGTCGCCCGGTCTCGCATGCCCCAGCATCGCGTTCATGTTCGCCCCGTCATAGTACATGAGACCTCCCGCGCTGTGGACCGCCTGGCACACCTCGGCAACTTCGCTCTCGAAGAGGCCCAACGTGTTGGGGACGGTGAACATCATTCCTGCGGTTCTGTCAGAGACGAGCTCCTGCACCGCGCTGGCGAGGACCTGCCCGTTAGCATCCGAGGGCACCTTCACCACCTTGAATCCCGCCATGGCGGCGCTCGCCGGGTTCGTCCCGTGGGCGGAGTCGGGGACCAACACCTCGTCTCTCTTGTCCGACCCGTGGACTTGATGGAACCTTCTCATGATGAGAACTCCGGCGAACTCGCCCTGGGCGC
>JASIEW010000053.1 GCA_030045755.1 Nitrososphaerales archaeon | reverse complement strand
CCGGGACATAGCCGCTTATCGTGGCAATCCTCTTCATGGAGCCCGACAGCCTCGCCTCGTCCAGCGTCTTCCTCGCGACTTCGGTCAGCTCCCTTGCGGCAAGGAGGACAGTCCCTGACTTGAGTCCTGTTTCCGCCAACTCAGACTCTGCCTTCTGCTTCGCGGCGAGGGCCGCCTCGCGGTTCCGGGTCGCGGCCTGGAAGACCTCGGCCGGGTTCTGCGGCATATCCTGTGGGAGAGCCAGTGGCTTCAGCTCGAGGAGTTTCAACGCCCTGTCCAGGGTAGCCTCTTCCGACCTCCTGACAATGACCAGCGCGACCAACTGCGTCGCGGAGATAGGTTGAGACACAACTATCGCGCCCGCAAGAGAGTTCTTCAGCTCCGCCAGTTTCTCGCCTTCGACCACGACTGCGACAGCCTTGAGCATCTTCAGTGAAGACATTCCGCCCAGATCAGACGCGAATCCTGACAGCGCCCTGACGGCGTTCGCCATGTTCGTCGCGTCCGTCTCTTCTTTCATAGCCTTCTGGAGCTGGGCCTTCCCGGACTTCACTTCTTCAACGATCGGAACCAGCTGTCCTTCGGCCTTTGTTAGCAGCTCGTCCCACGACTCTGCTTCGTATTCGCTCTGGGGAATCTTCGCTCCCCTGAAGACTATGTCCATCTGTCCCGGCATGAGCTGGAGGCCAAGGTCCTTCACCGCCTGGTCTGCCTGAGCGAAAAGTCGGACCGCCTTGACTGTAAGCTCCTGGACCTTAGGGTCGAAGTCCGCCCCTGGGCCCCCCACCCTGTGGAAATTCTCGAACTTCGCGAGCGCCTTCGCAACGTCCTGATATTCGCTCCTCGGAGAGATGACCGTGACCTTGACCAGTCGCGCAACGCCCAAAGTCTTACGCTTCGCTTTTTCACGCGACGACCGGGTTGAGTTATTAAGCTTGGGGCGCGGTGCGCCGAAGTCACTTCCTAGCCGCCCTTGAAACCGATATAAGCCGTGGAACTTCGCCTTCCCAAGGGAATCCGGGGAACGCATTGTCAAGCAGGACGTACGTCGGCGCCAAGGCCTTCGCGATCAAGGGAACCCTTCTCGATCCGGTCGCGGTCCAGAAGCTGGCCGAAGCTACGTCGCTGGAAGAACTGGTCAACAGACTTCGCAGTTCGTCCTACTCTGACGCCCTGTCAGGGGTGTCGCCTCCATACACTGCCAGGAGGATCGAGGTGGCGCTTCGGGAGAGACTGGCGACGGTCCACCGTTCCATAACGCGTGGAGCCGGACGATACTCTATCCTCCAGCTCTACTATCTCAAGAACGTGGCTTGGGACCTGAAGATCGCGCTGAAGGCCAAGGCCCTGGGCAGGTCGTACGAGGAGACCGTCGAGTATCTCGATATGAAGGCCGAGGAGCTGGTCGGAAGGAGGGACCTGATGGTGAAGGTCCTCACCGCGAAGGACGTCGGTGAGGCAGTCACGATGCTCTCGGGGACGGAGTTCTTTTCCGACGTGGAGAAGGCTTTGGCCAGCTATTCCTCCACCGGAGAGGTGAGGTTCTTCGACGTATTCGTCGACCGGGCGGTCCTCTCGGCAATCTCAAAGGAGTACTCGCTGAACGCAACGCTGTACGCCGTGGGGCCGAAGCCCAACGGAGTCGAGGACATAGTCGCGCTCGATGTTGATGCTTACAACGCAGTCAGCGTTCTCCGTGCCAAGCTCTGGGGCCTCCATGACGCCGAGGTGCAAGAGCTGATAGTCACGCCGGCGAAGCGGGCTGGCCTCTCGTTGCTGACAGGCATGGCCGCGGCCGAGTCCGTCGGCGAGGCTGTGAAACTGCTTGACTCGGCGTATCATTTCCAGCTTCCAGCGACACAGGGCGATGAGGAACTGATAGACGCCGTGGAGGACGCGTTCGCCGAGGACATGCACAGGACGGCCGAGCTGGCGTTCGTGTGGCAGGGACTCGGCCCAGGAACAATCCTCGCTCTGATAAAGCTCCTCGAACACGAGGTGAGCAACATCGCTGCCATCGCAATCGGAGTCGAAGCAGGAATCGACCCCAAGACCATACTTGCGAAGCTCAGGGTCTGAGGTGCCGGACCCCGTTTTTCATTCAGTTTCGCTGCAATCTTTATAAGCGGTATTCGGCGGCGCTGATTTGTCGACTAATGCGCCGAGTCATCGTTACGCTCCTGGCAGCAGCATTTTTTGTAGCGACTCTGGCTCTGATCTCATTTCCGGCCTTCGCGGCGACTGGCAACAGCACCTCGACAGCGGCTGCGGCTAGTTCGTACACGGCCGTCGGTGAGAAGTTCCTGGCAGCCGGACTGGCCTTCGGTCTCGCCGCCCTCGGGGCAGGCATAGGCGTAGGTACCTCAGGATCAGCAGCCATCGCAGCGGTAACCGAGAAGGCAGAAGTCAGGACGACGGCGCTGATCTTCGTCGTCTTGGCTGAAGCAATCGCGATCTACGGGTTCGCCATCGCGTTCATCATACTGGGGCAAACCGTTTAGCGACTAAGTCGTCTCAGGGCCTCTAAGACTTTCTTT
>JASIEW010000052.1 GCA_030045755.1 Nitrososphaerales archaeon | reverse complement strand
GACCTGCTCGAAATCGGGAAAACATCCAAGGGGTCACACAGCCTTCCTACGAGCGCCATCTTCTGCTGCGAATACCTTCCTCCGGGCACGACCTCCACCGGGTATTCGTGTCGCAGAAGGGCCGCATCCAGGAGCACGTGGTAGCCCGCGTCCACGTAGACATACTTCGCGTCGCCGAAGCTCTTGATGTTTACCACCCTGCAGACTAGGACAGTGGACTCTGCCGCGAGGTACCTTCCGCTCTCGGCCACAAGGGTGAACCTCCCGCCCAGGCTCTCCACTAAGCTGTTGAGCTGGCCGGTGATCTTCGAAGCGAGGTCCTTCGGGCTCGGGACCCTGCGACCGTACGACACTGGGAGCCCTCCGCCGATGTCGATCGTCCTGACGTCGAAGTGTCCCAGTTGCTTCCTGGCTCCCAGGACGAAGGCCTCGAGCTTCTCGAGGGCTTCCCCGTAACAGCCCGGGTCCTCTATCTGGCTGCCAAGATGGAAGTGGAAGCCTTCGAACTTCAGGGTCGGAGTCGCGAGAATCGTCTTGAGGACGCTGAAGGCGCTGTCCTGGCTCCCCCCGTTGAACTGGAGCCCGAACTTGCCGTGGCCCATGGAGCCTCGCAGCTCCGCGTGGACGTGGACCTCAGGGTTCACTCTGACCATCACGTTGACCGTAGCGCCTGTCTTTCCCGCGGCTTCGATCAGGTTCTGCAGACCGTTGTGGCTGGCCACCACCATCTTCCGCACTCCGAGCTTCAGCACCTCCACGTACTCGGCCAGGGTCTCGGTGATGCTCGTGTACATGACCGAATCCGCCGAACCTCCGGACCGGATGACGAACTGAAGCTCCGCGGGCGCGGTCAGGTCGAAGAGGATGCCCTCGCTCGCAAAGGTCTTGATCACTGAAGGATTGAAGTTCGCCTTGACAGAGTAAGCCACCCTGAACTTCCCCTTGAACTCTGTGAACGCCGACTCGACGTCAGACACCTTCTTCCTTAGGATGGTCTCGTCTATCAGGAAGTATGGGGTGCCGTATCTCTCCGCTAAGCTGTACAGGTCCTCGTCTGAAATCTTCGGCCCAGCAACCCCCGTGCGTGAGACGGGTTGGGTACGTGGGTCCACCAACTTTGTGTTGCAGAGTGCCGAGAAAATTAATCTTAAAAACATTACTCCGCTTCCGGCGAAATTCTTCGCCAGATTCTTTCGACGACTCGTCTGAAGGCGAGCACAGACTCTCTTCCGACAGGGCAGGGATTTCGGCGGAACGCTTCTAACCGAAGGAGGCGCTGACATGGCCGTGCGCAAGTGCTACGTCTACATGGTCAGATGTCGCGACGGCAGCCTCTACACCGGCTGGACCTTCGACCCCGAACGGAGACTGCGCGAACACAACAGCGGAAGCGGCGCAAAGTACACGCGGAGCAGGAGACCCGTAGAGCTTGTGTACCTCGAGCGCGTCGAGTCGAGGCAGAGAGCGCTCGTCAGGGAGCGCGAGATAAAGTCGCTCGCAAGGACATCGAAACTGGGGCTCGTTCGCAAGTCAGCGATGCGCAGCTAACGCTAAGCCTCTTACGGACGGACCAACAGATGGTTGCTGTTGTTCTGTTCTTACTTGCCTAGTACGATTTCTATCGAGGAGATGTTCCTTGTCTCTGGGCCCTCGCCTACGACTTCGGTCGCGATACCGATGTCCTTCACCTTGAACTGCCCGTTTCCGAGCCTCTTGGTGACAACCTCGGCCACGTCGACCGCCCTGCTAATGGCCATGCCTCTGGCCTTCACAGTCACCTCTCCCGCCTGGGCCAGCTGGATGAGCGCGCTCATCGCGTAGTTCATCACTGGCTTCTGGCCTACGAAGATGTGGTTTGCAGGCACGCCGCCGCGTTCCGATGCGTTTGACTGCCTTGCCTTTGCTGTGGGCATGTCAGACCCGCCTTCCTCTGACTCGCTCGACTCTGTTTTCTTTCTTGGCATGTTTGTTGTCCTTGAAACCCGGCGCCCTTATGCGTATATATAACAATATGGGGGGTTGAGGTCAGGAGCGCGCCATATTGCACAGAGCGGATCCTAGTCGCCAGGCCGACAGTTCAGTGAAGACTGAGAGGACGAAAAACACAGAGCGATTTTCCGAAACGAATATTAGGCGGAACGCGACGATAAGACTCGTGAAGTTTGAGGGCCTTGCACTAGAGGTGGCTGCGAAGAACGCAGGGCTCATGATAGTCAAACCGGCAGTGCTCCATGGCAAATCGGGGGTGGACCACAAGTTCGACGGCCTCGTCTCGGACGGGCCACGCTTCTATGCTTTCGACTTCTACGAGTCGGTAGATGAGATAGACGTTCTAAGGACCTACATCAAGAAATACGACTCCGGTGCCTCGACGAACATGGTGTGCACCAGCGGAAAGATCACGCCGAACGCGGCGTCTCTCGCAAGGGAGTACGGCGTGGAGATACTCGGACCGGAAGGGCTAGGACCGTTCTTCCAGCCTCTCGCCATGGCCAGCAGGGAAGTGGGCCAGCGGGCCGCCATCGCGTAACCGAGGCTTACCTACCGCGCGCTTCGAACGTACTCGGAAAGGTCTACCTTGTTCAGCGCCTCGCCGGTCTCGAGAAAGCGCCTTACGTTCTCCGAGGCCGCGACCTTGGCCCTGGTCGAATCCTCCCCTAGCGGCGTGCCCGCGACGTGCATTGTCCCCGCAAAGTTCGGGAGGTCCCACGCGGGCGCGTCGAAGAGCTCGCGGCCGTCCCGCTTCCAGAACACGTCTGTCGCGTATCTGCTCTCCGGTCTGGATTGCAGCCACTCGACGAGCGCCGCCTCGTCCACGAGCTCGCCCCTTCCTACGTTGGCGACGACCACGCTGTCCTTCGTCAGGTATAGCAGATCCTTCCCGAACACTCCTTTCGTCGCCGACGTGAGGGGAAGAGCGATGACCACGGCGTCCGCCGATCCTATCACGTCCTTGAGCTCGGCGAGCTGACGTTTTTCGTCGAACAGCTCTGGCGACCTGAACGACCTCGACACTCCCACGGTCTTCATGTTCAGCGAGCGCGACAACCTGGCGACCTCCGACCCGATCGCACCGCAGCCCGCTATCAGCAGCGTCTTGCCTCTGAGCGCCCGCGGAACAGTCCTCTTGTTCCTCGAGTGGACCCCTTTCGCCGTGCCCAGGAGCAGTCCCCACGCATGCTCGGCCACGTTGTCGGTGAACGCGCCCGCGTTGGAGAACACCAGCGTCCCAGGGGGGAGGGAAACGAAGTCCAGCGCGTCGACCCCTGCCGCCATCGACTGGACCATCCTGAGGGAAACCATCTTCCTGACCAGCTCGCCGCTCGCCCTCGAGGGCCAGGCCATCAGCACCTCGCACTTCGAGAGAATAGAGTCGTCAGCCTGTTTCTCGAACACGTCATAGGCGCTGAGGATGTCCTTCGACTCCCTCGGCAGCTCGTCGGTGACGAATATTCCTGCGCGCGAGGGTCCCGGACCTCCGCTCACTTTGCTAGAGCGTTTATCGGGATATCCTGACTTGTTCCGTTGGGAAGCGACCTTCTGATGGAAATCGGGAGTGCGTCCTCCTCGAGCTCCCTCGCCGCCACGTCTATCGGACGCATTATGTCGCCTTCGACTGGTACGAACGGAGGGGCCCCCATCGCTATCTGCAAGGACCTAGCACCCACTATCCTCGCCTTCTCGAACCTCGTCAGCTTGGGCGGGCCTATCTTTACCTCGAAGGTAGAGGCCGAGGGCCGCCTGGCCTTTTTTACTGTCTTCGCGGGGGACATGAGATATCCGAAGAGAATCGAACCCCTTCGCCATGCTCTGATAAGTCTTTTCGGCAGGACTCAGATTCTGAACACAACGGCGGCCAGCTTCGGGTGCTGACGCTAGCCGTCGCCCGCCGCCCTCTCCCTCAGCCTCGAGTCCGGAAGACGGGCGAGATGTAAGCCAGTGGCGGGAGTTGACAGATCCGACGCGGCCTGGAAAGAATTAATCCAAGCCGGGAAGGGCGGTGACGATGGAACAGCAACCCGAGCAGAGCGCTGGCTCGGTCTCCAGGGTAGACTGCGTGGCGACGGTAAGGGGAAAGGGCGATGCCAGGATCTCTCTCTTCAGACATCTGGCTCCGCTTACGCTCAACGCCCTGTTGAGGTCCTTCCCTTTGGACAGCAGGGTCAACGTGCAGCCCGGGATGGTCTGTCTGTTTGCGGACCTGAGGGTGGGCGTGGAGAAGCCCAGGACCAGCTTTTCGCGCGGAGAAGCCGCGTTCCTTCCTTCAGCGGGTCTGATCTGTGTCTTCCTGCGCGACGCCAGCAGCGACAGACCGCTCAATCCGCTGGGGAAGGTCGAAGACGGCATGGCCCTCTTTGAGAGCGTCAGGGCAGGCGAGGTGGTCCGCCTGTCACTAAAGAAAACAGATCCGACCAGTTAGCAGACGAAAGGACGAAGGAAGCCCTTCGCTCAGGTTCTTTTCGCGGCCCAGACCGCATGGCCGCTGAAACCACCCACTCTTGAAAGCAGGCCTTTCCCTTCGAGCTGCCGAAGGACCACGATCGCAACCGAGGCGTTTACTCCCAGAGCCCTCGAGGCGCCGTATGCAGTTATCGCCTTCAGGGGCGTGAGGGTCTTCATCATTGCATCGTCGCTCAGGCTCGGAGGGACGACCGCGAGCTGTTTCCTCTGTTGCGGCCCCGACTTCTGCTCCTTCCCCTTCTTGCCCTTCGTCTCCTCCGCGCCAGGCTGTTGGGCTTCGTCCTGGCCCTTCTCCATAGACGCGAGAGGCTTCTTCTTTACTCCGCCCACTTGACTTCGATGAGTCCGGCTCGGCTGGGCAATTAAGCGTTTTTCCGTAGTTGCAATGGGTGGCCAAACTCAAAATAGCAAGCGACTCTCGCGGACTGTCGATGGAGTATTCTACCGTGGCGGACTACTACTCGCGCCTTGAAGGCATCTCCAGCAGGAACGAGCTGACCCAGGTGCTCTCCTCGCTTCTACTGGCCGCGCCGAAAGGCGAGCTGTCGATGCTGGTCTACCTCACGCAGGGAAGGCTCAGGCCCGACTACGAGGGAGTCGAACTCGGCCTGGCAGAGAAGATGGCGCTCAGGGCCGTGACCATGGCCACCGGCCTCCGTCCGGACCCTGTGTTCAAGGCCTACACAAGGCTCGGCGACATCGGCGCGGCCGCCGAGGAGCTCCTGAAGGCGAAGAAACAGGGCACCCTCTACTCGGAGAGCCTCGCCCTCAAGCGCGTCTACGACACCCTTCTGAGGATCGCGCGCACGAGCGGCGAAGGCTCGGTCGATATGAAGCTCAGGGAGCTGGTCAGCCTCCTCAACGATGCTTCTCCTCTCGAGGCGAGGTACATCATGCGCTCAGTAACTGGCGAACTGAGGCTCGGGCTCGCCGACTACACGGTCCTCGACGCCGCTGCGGTCGCCTTCTTGGGCGGGAAGGACCAAAGGCCGAAACTCGAGAGGGCGTACAACGTCCACCCTGACCTGGGGTTCGTAGTCGAAGAAGCCGCATCGGGCGGGGTAAAAGCGGTCGAGAGAATCAGGGTCGTCGTAGGAGTCCCGATAAGACCGATGCTCGCCGAAAGGCTCGACTCCGCCCAGGCGATAATCGAGAAGATGGGCGGGAAGACTGTGGCTGTGGAGTACAAGCTCGACGGCGAAAGGCTCCAGATGCACAAGAAGGGGCCGACGGTGGAGCTCTTCTCGAGGCGCCTCGAGAGGGTGTCGAGCCACTACCCGGACGCCGTGGAACTGGTGAAGAAGAACGTCGCTTCGAAGGACGCGATCCTAGAGGCGGAGGTCGTCGCGATAAACGAGGACACGGGCGAGTACCTCCCGTTCCAGGAGCTGATGCACAGGAGGAGGAAGCACGGGGTGAGCCAGGCCGTCGCGGACTATCCGGTGGCCCTCAACTTCTTCGACATCCTGTTCGAAGGGGGTCGTGACTGCTCCTCGAAGCCCTACACATTTCGCAGGGCCAGGCTCCAGAAGGTTCTGAAGCAGACGGACAGGACTAGGCTCGTGCCTGCGCTGCGGACGTCGGACGCTGCAGAGATGGAGCGTTTCATGGAGGAGGCCATAGAAGGCGGGTGCGAGGGTCTCGTGGCCAAGGACCTGGACTCGAGCTATCGGGCGGGGGCGAGGGAGTTCGCATGGATAAAGCTCAAGCGCGAGTACAGGAGCGAGCTCACTGACACGATAGACCTCGTCGTGGTGGGCGCGTTCCACGGGAGAGGGAGGCGCGCAGGGAACTTCGGGACCTACCTTCTGGCCGCTTTCGACGGGAAGAGGGGCCTGTACACGAGCGTGGCGAAGATAGGCACGGGATTCACCGACGAGGACCTCGCGAAGCTCCCCAAGCTGTTGAAACCATTCGAAACCAGCGTGAAACCTCCCGACGTGGAGTCGAAGCTGGTCCCCGACGTCTGGTTCAGGCCCCACATGGTCATCGAGACCATCGCCGCGGAGTTGACTCTCTCCCCGACCCACACAGCCGCGATGGGGCGCGTGCGGCCGGGGGCTGGGATTTCGCTGAGGTTCCCGAAGTTCACGGGCAGGGTCAGGGACGACAAGGGGCCGGAGGACTCGACGACAGCGGACGAGATATTCGAAATGTACACCAGGCAGAAGAAGCGGGTGGTGTGAGGCAGCCGTCCTCCAAAGGACTGTTACGACTCGTAGGACTGCCATCTCTGGCGTGAAAGCGCGAACCGTGTCTGCACGGTAGCTGAGGCGCACGGCCTCCGGCTTAAGTCCGGGCCGGTCGAGGTCTAGGCCTTGCGCAACTTCGACAGGGTGGCCAAGGTCTACGATTCGACGAGAGGCCTTCCTCCTTCTGTCATGCCTTCCGTCGTTGGAGCGATTGCAGAGGCGCTGGAAGGTTCATCATCGGTGCTGGATGCCGGTGTGGGGACAGGGCGCTTCGCCTCACCGCTCGCGGCCCGCGGCTTCGAAGTGACCGGCGTGGATGTCTCGACGTCGATGCTCGGCGAAGCAAAGAGGAAGGGGGTGCATCGCATCGTCAGGGCTGACCTAGAGCAGATGCCCCTCCGCGACGGGGCGTTCGACTCGTGCCTCATGGTGCACGTCCTCCACCTCGTCGACCACCCCGACCGGTTCCTCCCAGAGGTGACCAGAGTCTGCGCGTCTCGCATCGTGTCGCTGTTCGAGACCACCGACTGCGACAGCGTCAGGGACGCGTACATAGCCCTCAGGTCTGAGCTGGGTCATCCTTGGACCGGGTTCAGCGAGGAGGACCTTGGCGAAGAGATAGGCCCCTCGTACAGAAGGAGAGCTGCTTCGTACTCGGCAATAGTGAAGGCGGAAGACGACGTCGGGTATTTCCAAGAGAGGCTCTCCGCGCTGACATGGGACGTCCCGGACGACGTGCACGGGGAGATCATACGGAGGCTGAGGGCCAGGCCGCCCGGCCGACCGGAATGTAAGAGGACGATAGAGGTGGTCGGCTGGGATGCGCAGGACCTCAGTGCGTTCCGAATCGGGCAGACGCCCCCTGGGCGGCAGCACAGGCGATAGAGCGTTTATCAGAGGGCCGCATTCCGTGCGGCGCCAGAATGAGGGCCGTCATGCTGCTGCTCGCAGTCACGCTCGTGCTCGGACTCGCCTCCTCATCGCTTCCCTCGCACGCGCAGTCCTCCTCCGCGTGCACGCCGACAGGGCCTTACGTCGCGTCGCTCAACGCCGCCATCGACCCCGGCGCCGCTGACTTCATGGCAACGACCGTAGCCAACGCCGAGTCCCTGTGCGCGAACCAGATCGTCTTCGTCCTGAACACCAACGGCGGCGACGGCGCGAGCATGGAGTCTATGGTGAGCTCCATCCAGAGCTACCAGAGCTGGAACGCGAGCGGTGGGCCTGGCGTGTTCATCACCCTGGTGGCGCCGCAGGACTCTCACGCGTGGTCTGCAGGCGCGTACATCGCCGAGGCCTCCAGCGAGATAGTGATGGTCAACGGGACCAGCATAGGCGCCGCGACCCCAATAGTCTCTGGCATCCCGACGGGCGAGGAGAACGGGACATACGACAAGGACATAGGCGCCTTCGCCGGATACATGGAGGGCCTCGCGACCTCCAACGGCAGGAACGGGACAGCGGCGGGTATGATGGTCACGATCCCGGCCCAGACCTACGTTGACCAGCAGGCCCTCGACCTCCACGTCGTCAACCAGGTCGTCGACACTGACACCCTGAGCGGGGCGCTGGCCGCTCTCAACGTCCCGGCCTCCACGCCTATCAACACGCCCGGCGTCCGCTCCCAGCTGATCTCGATCTTCAGCAACCCGGACGTCGCGAGCCTCCTGTTCCTGGTCGGGATATTCATGATACTGTTCGACATCTACCATCCCACCTTCATCCTCTCGGCGGGCGGGGTCGCGATCGTGGCCCTCTCGCTCTTCGGCCTGGGCGTCTTCGGGGCTTCCCCCTTGGCGGTGATACTCATGATAACAGGCGCGGCCTTCATCTTCCTCGAAGTCAAGACCCAGCACGGGGTCAGCGCCATCGCAGGCGTGGCGATCTTCGCGGTGGGGTTCCTCTTCGTCTTCCAGTTCCCGCCTGCGGGCCCGGTCTCGAGCCTTCCGAGCAGCGGGACCTTCTCCGGGGTGCCTCCCATAACCTACGGCTTGCTCGTCGCCTTGGGGGCGACCATAGTGATAGGGAGCATCTACCTCAGGTCGATGCGAGAGGGCCTCAGAAGCAGGCCCAAGGTCAACGACCCCTCGTCCCTTGTGGGGAGGGAGGGGACAATGCGGTCTGACCTCAAGGCGGGCGGACGGGGGATCGCGCAGGTCGCCTCCGAGCAGTGGAGCGTGACCTCTTCACAGGACCTCTCCGCGGGCGATGCGATAAGGGTAAAAGGAGTGGAAGGAGTGGCCCTAGTGGTCGAAAAGGCGTCATGATTACCTCGCTGGGCCAGCTGGCCCTTCTGTCCACAGGCGCGATAGCGGACTACGTCATCTACGCCCTGGTGGCCATCATAGTGGTAGGCTTCATAGGATACTCGATCAAGATAGTCCGTGAGTACGAGAGGCTCGTCGTCTTCAGGCTCGGCCGGCTCATCGGCGCACGGGGGCCAGGCGTCGTCTTCGTCGCGCCCTTCGTCAACCGAGTGAGCAAGATAGACCTCAGAGAGAGATACCTGGAGGTTCCGCACCAGACGTGCATCACGAAGGACAACGCTCCTACAGACATCGACTTCCTGATCTATTACAAGGTGATAGAGGCCACCCAGAGCGTCGTGCAGGTGCAGTACTTCGAGGGCGCTTCGATAGGCATAGCCACGACCACGCTCAGGGCCGTTGTAGGCGACATCCCGCTTGACGAGCTGCTGGCGAAGAGGGAGCAGATCAACAGCGTTCTCAGGGCCAAGCTAGACGAAGTGACCGAGAGGTGGGGGATCAAGGTGACAAACGTGGAGATACGCGAGATCAGGCCGCCCCAGGACGTCCAGGAAGCGATGGTGAAGCAGATGTCGGCCGAGAGGAGCAGGAGAGCTATGGTGACCGAGGCCGACGGAAGGAGAGAGGCCGCGATACTCGTCGCGGAGGGAGAGAAGAAGTCCACGGTCCTGAGGGCCGAGGGAGACAGGCAGGCCGCGATCCTGAGGGCCGAGGGCTACTCGGGCGCCCTGACCCAGATATTCTCTGCCGCAAAGACCATCGACTCCAAGACAATGATGCTGCAGTATCTCGACACGCTGAAGGCGCTGGGGATGAGCCCGTCAACCAAGTACATCTTCCCCATGGAGTTCACCAGCCTGGTGGCGCCGCTGAAGGACTTCGCGAAGGACGCGGCAAAGAAGGACACGGACTAGGCGCGAGCGCCAGTCCGGCTGGACATGAAACGAAGCGAGTCTTATATCCCAACCTCCTGAAGGCGTGCGGGGAGCACGGGAGTGTCGGGTCAGGAGGGGGAGACTCAGGCGAGGCGGCGTACGGTCGTCGTCCTCCAGGACGAGATGAGACGTGTCCTCGACGCGGCGCGGGTTCTGATCGACGAGTACAGTTCTGTGACGAAGGGAGACAAGAACCAGGTCGGGGCGGCCCTCGAGCGGGTGAGGCAGGCTGAGGAGGACGTCGTCACCCTCAGGAGCGCTCTGATCAGGGAGCTGTCGCAGGTAGGCACCCTGCTCGTCAACAGAGAGGACGTGCTAAGAGCGGCCTTCGCGGTCGAGGCGATCTTCGGTCACATCAACGGGGTCGCGTTCAAGATGTCTCAGCTTTCGAGGCCTTCCGCGAAGAATAGGCGGTACAAGGAGGCGATAACGGAGCTGCTTGGGCTGATGGTCGATGGCATATCCAAGCTCAACGAGAGCGTCAGGGGCCTGTCGATCAACCCGGAGCAGTCGATCCAGATGGCCGCCCAGGTCCAGCAGATAGAGAGCTCCATCGACGCGAAGTA
>JASIEW010000051.1 GCA_030045755.1 Nitrososphaerales archaeon | reverse complement strand
CTCGAACGAGGTTATCGCCCCCCAGTTCTCCATCGCTCCGCCCATCTCGGGTATCGCGACCAGGTGGAGCTTCTTCAGCGGGTACTTCACGCCGAAATACTTCCCCGACTCGTCCACCACGCTCGACGCGAGTTCGAGGATGAACTCGCACTTGCCCGACGTTCCCGCCCTGCTGGCTATGATCACTTCTGGGCCCTGCTTTGCGCGCGGGGCGCGAGATGCCTCCGAGAACCTTCCTACTCCCATATAGAACAGGTACGTCGACATCCTAGGAGTCGGTTCGAAGACGAAGCGGGCCTTCTTTCCTCCCTTGACGTCCGAGGTCTCCTTCAGTGAAGCATTGGAGATCACCTTCAGGCCCGCGTCGGTCACCACGCTCAGGTTGAAGACAGACTTCCACGTCGGCTCGTCCTTGCACGGGAAGAATGTCCTTGCTCTGTCCGGCTCGAAGTCTGTGGTAAGGAAGTAGTCGGTCCCGTAGCGAGCCTTGTAGACGCCTGTGCTCGCTTCGTCGGGGACTCTCTTTTCGTAGGAGATGACGATATCGACCTCTCTCGACCTTGGGAGTCGCGTCAGTCGTAGCAGTCCGTTCTTGGCGTCATGCTTGAAAGGAACGTCCTTCCCTCCGTCCGCACTGACGCCTTTCACGGTCATCTCCTTCGCGTTGAGTTCGAATGGAGCCTTGACGCCTACCGCGTGGATCGTCACAGACCCCCTGATTACGGCGCGCTTGAAGTCCACGTCCAGGTCGAGGCTGTACGAATCTATCATCCAGGCTCGGTCCTCCGTGTCGGAGACCTCTGGAGTCGTCTTTTGAGTCTTCGCGTTGCCCCGCCAGAGTTATCAGAAGGCGATGAGGCCGGACTCACATGAACCTCATAGGTCCTGACCAGAAAGCAGCATTCGAGAAGAGCGTCATCGGACTGCGCAACGCGAACACGCCCTCCGATTACATGGGGACGAACAGGGCAGTCGTGACGCTAGTAGGCAACCAGTGCTCGTCCGCCGTCGTCCGCGGGTTCACTCTCATACAGGACGAGCCCGTGAGCGTCGCTGGAGGTGGGCGGGGCCCCACCCCCACGGATTACTTCGTCAGTTCCATCGGAACATGCGAGAACGTGGTCTTCGCGCGGTACGCCGCCTCCGAGGGCATCCCCATCGACTCGCTGGAGACGACGGTGAGCGGGAGCTGGGACAGGAGAGGCCTGTACGGAATCGGCGATGCAGACCCATCTTTCAAGGAGATAGTAGTGGAAACGAGAGTTGGAACGACCGCCAGCGCAGAGAGAGTCCTTCGCGTGGCGAAGCTGACGCATGAGAGGTGCCCGATCTACGCGACCTTGAAGAAGGCGACGTCTCTGACCTTCACGCTCTACGTGAACGCGGAGCCGGTGCCACTCTAGGCGGTCGCCCCGAGTCTTCGCACCGGCCCTGCTTGAGGAGCGTCCGAGACTCTAAGGGCTTCCCTTCGAGATCCAGATTATGTTGCCGTCCGGGTCCTCGACCTTGGCGACCTCTCCCCACTCGGTCTTGGTGTAGTCCTGCGCGAACTTCGCGCCCTTCTTCTTCAGGTTGTCGACCTCGACCTTGAGGTCTTCCGCATAGAAGCCTATCCCCGTGTTTCCAGGCTCTAGCTTCCCCTCACAGAGATGGAGCTTCCAGGGCGCCCCCTTCGGCCAGGCAGTCACCCAGTGGCCTTCCTCGGACGTTTCGAATCCGAGAACCTCCTTGTACCACTTGGCCGACTTCTTGCCGTCGGAGACCATCACGGCTACGCTGAAATCCTTCGATACCATGATTCGTCGGACTTCGGGCCTGTTAATCGGCTTTTCGGTGGGGCCGAGCATGGTGAGGCGGGCCGATGGTCTGGGCGTCTATGCAGCGTCAGTGCTTCAAGTTCGAGTTTGGGCCATCGCTGTCCAGAGGCGGACGGGCCTTGCGGGCCGCAAGGAAGTAATCTCGCCTGAAGTCAGGGGCGCCACTCTTATGTCCGCCCACCTCAGGCACCCCCGGAGCCTTGGAAGCCCGGGTAGCAGAGAACGTCCTCGATCTCGTCGGCAACACCCCCCTCGTCAGGCTGTCCCACGTGGCCGAAGGCACGGAAGCGGTCGTTTACGCCAAACTTGAATTCTTCAACCCCGGAGGGAGCATCAAGGACAGGATAGGCCTCGCGATGATTCTGGACGCCGAGAGGCGGGGCCTGATCAAGCCTGGTTGGACGATCGTCGAGCCTACGTCGGGCAACACGGGGATGGGACTAGCCCTGGCCGCCATCCAACGCGGCTACAAAATCATCTTCACCGTCCCTGACAAGATGAGCCGGGACAAGGTCGACCTGTTGCGGGCGGTAGGGGCGGAGGTGAGGGTAGCTCCGACCGGCGTTCCGCAGGGCCATCCAGCCAACTACATCAGCATGGCGAAGAGCATAACGAAAGACACGCCCAACTCCTTCATGCCGAACCAGTACGAGAACCCCGCCAACCCGGCGGCTCACTACGCGTCCACGGGGCCTGAGATCTGGTCTCAGACCGCCGGGAAGGTGGACGTCTTCGTTGCCGGAGTGGGTACGGGCGGGACGATATCGGGCGCAGGCAAATACCTCAAGGAGAGGAAGCCGGCCATAAGGGTCGTAGGGGTAGATCCAGAAGGCTCGATCCTCGCTTCGAAGTTCGCGGGTAAGAGAACGGTGGCACGCGTCTACAAAGTGGAAGGGATAGGCGAAGACTTCCTGCCGAGCACCCTGGACATGGACGTCATAGACGAGTTCGTCACCGTCTCTGACAGGGACGCTATGCTGATGACCAGGCGCCTTGCCAGGGAGGAAGGCATCGTCGCAGGCACCTCATCGGGGGCCGCGGTCTGTGGGGCGCTCAAGGTCGCGCGCTCTCTGAAAGGTCCCAAATTGGTCGTGGTCATTCTTCCCGACTCGGGGAGGAGCTATCTGAACAAGGTCTACAATGACACATGGATGGCGGAGCACGAGTTTCTCTCCGGGCCGCGCCGGCGGTTAGCAGTCAAGGCCCTCTTGGGCTCGAAGGAGAAGCCCCGCTCGCTTCTTACCATAGCGCCGGTCGAACGCCTCTTCAAGGCCGTAGAGCTCATGACCTCGCGCCGAGTCTCGTTCCTTCCGGTCGTGGAGGGCGGAGTCCAGGTAGGCTGTGTGACCGTCTCCACGCTCCTCGCGCACGCAGATGGGCGCCCGTCGCGCATGAAAGTACAGGAAGCGATGGAGCCTCCGCTCCCGTCCGTCGACATCGCGGGATCTGTTTCGCTTCCCGGGACCCTGCTCGGCGGCAGGGGCGCCGTGGTCGTGACGAGAAAGGGGAGACCGGTAGACATACTTACCGCCATGGACGTGATCGGGTACATTGGCCAGAAGTGACCGTCTAGGGTTCGGGACCAGGGCCGTGCATACTGGCGAGGAGCCTGACTATTC
>JASIEW010000050.1 GCA_030045755.1 Nitrososphaerales archaeon | reverse complement strand
AATCTCCTGTGAACAGGACCGGGCCAGACCCGGACCCGCCCACCGCGAAGCTACAGGCAGGCAGGGTCGCGAGCCCGTCTCCCCTTATCAGGACTTCGGGAGGAAAGGAGGATGAGCGGACCGTGGCAATTCGCTCGAACTTCATGTTCCTCAGCATGTAGTCGCCCAGCTCTCTCGCCTGAGAGTAGAGTGCCCTGTACTGGGGCATCGAGGTCGAGACCGCGACTATCATGGCAGGGTCGCTCAGTTTCGGTTCCCTGGTCCTTTCAAAGTCAAGCCACATGCAGGGAATGAAGTCAGGGGCTGCTCGGGTAATAAGGTTCCGACCGCTGAAAGCTCCGACACCTTCTCCTTTATCTTAAATATGTCCGAAGCAAAGTCGAGGTCCAAGCGCCTCATGACCGAATACTGGAAGACGCTCTTTCACAACGGTGTGTACTTTCCGGAGCCTTACCGGCCCGAGGGCCTCTCGATCACGGTGAAAGGACGACCCATCCTTCTGTCTCCCTTGGCCGAAGAGATGGCATACAATCTGGCCAAGAAGAAGGACACCCCCTACATCAAAGACGCGACCTTCGCCTCCAATTTCATGAAAGACTTCGCGAGCGTCCTCCCGGACTGGTGCAAGGGAGCCACCTTCTCGGACGTCGACTTCTCCCAGCTCTACGCCAAGGCGGACCGCGAGAAGGCGGAAAAGGAGCGCATGACCAAGGAGCAGAAGAAGGCCTTGGCAGCCTCGAGGAAAGAGGCGAGGGAAGCCCTGAAGGCCAAATACGGCACGGCGACTGTGGACGACAAGAAGGTCGACTTCGCCAACTGGATGGTCGAACCGCCAGGACTCTTCATGGGCCGCGGGGCCCACCCCATGCGGGGCCGATGGAAGCCCAGGGTCTCGCCTTCGGACGTGATACTCAACCTGGGTGAGGACGCCCCGAGACCGCCGGGCGGCTGGAAGCAGGCGGTCAGCGACCACGAGTCGATGTGGATGGCGAAGTGGACCGACAAGCTCACCGGGAAGGAGAAGTATGTCTGGCTCCACGAAAGCTCCCACATCCAGCAGGCGAGGAACAGGGCGAAGTACGACAACGCCCGGAAGGTCGGGACGAACCTCGAACGTATCCGCGGCAAGATAAGAAAGGAGTTGGACTCCAAGGACCAAAAGGCCCGCCAGGTGGCGACCGTCTGCTACCTGATCGACACGCTGGGGATGAGGGTCGGAGACGAGAAGGACGAGGACGAAGCGGACACCGTAGGCGCGAGCACTCTGAGGGTCGAGCACGTAAAGTTCTCGGGGAGCCAGGTGGAGTTCGACTTCCTCGGAAAGGACAGCGTCCCATGGCACAAGACCGACTCCCCTCCGCCCTCGGTCCTAAGGAACATCAGAGAGTTCTCCTCCGGGAAGGCGCCCGACTCGCAGATCTTCTCGGACGTGACCTCGAGCATGGTCAACCAGTTCCTCTCCTCGACGGTGGAAGGAGTGACCGCCAAGGTCTTCAGGACGTATCACGCGACGGCCAGGGCGGAGTCGGCGCTCAGGTCAAAGGACGTCCGCGACGGCGACGACGTGGACAAGCTCTATCACGCCAAGGAGGCGAACCTTTCCGCGGCCGTCTTCTGTAACCACCAGAGGACCCCTCCCAAGACCTGGGACGAGTCTCTGAAGAAGAAGGAGCAGGCGCTCTCGGACGCCAGGTCCAAACAGAAGCTGGACGCGAAGAGGGTGAAGAAGCTCCAGATGGAGGTCGACTTCTACGTCAGGACCAAGAACTACAACCTCAACACGTCCATGAAGAACTACATCGACCCGAGGGTCTTCAAGGCGTGGTGCGACTACGTCGGTCTGGACTGGGCAAAGGTCTACAGCAAGTCCCTCCAGAGGAAGTTCTCCTGGGTCCTCCAGTCTTCCCGTAAGTGGGCGCCCGACGAGGCTGAGCCTAGGCCCAAGTCCCCAGGCGGCGTGTCTCAACGCGCGCCGCACCCGGTTTGATGACCGTCTAGGCCACCACGAGGGGCTAGGCTCAGAGGCCCGAGATCAGCAGCCCGACTCCGTACAGCAACGCGGCGGCGCAGGCTCCTATGATGGAGAACGTGACCCCGGCCCGGGGGTTGAAGTGCCTCGGGATGAACGCTCTGGACCCCAGGGCGAAGAGAGCAGTGATGGAAAGGGCCACCGAGATCCCCAGGGTGAGCGCGTGGCCCCAGTTCAGCCAGTACGGTGACAGGACGAGCAGAGCCAAGGCGAAGAACGACACGCCTGCCGAGGCAGGCCGCGACACCGGGTCAGTCGAAAGCTCTTCGATATGGACCTTCAACTCATGGTCCAGCTGCTCCCTGAGCCACATCTCCTTGTCCTTCTCAAGCCTCCCCATTATCACGTCGACCTCCTTCTGAGCGTAGCCCTCCTTCCTGAGCAGCTCCTCCAGCTCAGCCTTCTCTTCTTCCGGTTCGGTCTCTATCTCCATCCTCTCGCGGTCCATGTCGACCCGAAGCGCGTCCAACTCTGACCTTCTCGCGAGATAGTTGCTGAAGAACATCGATACGGCTCCTGCGATGGCGAACGCCAGACCCGCCAAGATGATCGTTCGGAACGCAACCCCCGCCCCGTTGAGCGCCGAAATCAGGGCGACGCTCTCTATCGCGCCATCGCTGCCGCCGAGCACGATTCTGTCTATTACGTGCCTCGCGGGCATGTGGGGATGCTTCTCGGCCCCGGCCTCGGGCATTTCGGTTATCCAATCGACCCTCCGGTTCCTATTTAGGGATTGACATCGGAATTCGTATGAAGACTGGGAGAGAGAGCCAGGAGGAGCCAGGTTCTAGCCGTTAGAATATGCTTAAGCTCAAAGCTAGCCATTCATGCAAAGGCTTAGTCTTAAATGTGTCTCGCGTAGAGCCTCGCGACATGACCCAGGAAGAGAAGATCCGTTTGGGAATGCTGGCTCTGACTGGCGCGAGCCTTGTTTTCGCGTCGCTAGGCCTTCATATCGGTCCGCTCGAAGCGATGTCAGGTTTCGGGAGTCACTAGGTACCTTATCCTGGTGACCCTCCTACCTTTATTTGCAGGATCAGTTTGTCGAATCTGTTGACCAGCTCTTCCTTGCTGAAGGTCCATTGCTTGGTCTCGAGGTTGTAGAGCGAATAGGGGATCGTGAATCCCATCGCATCCGTCTGATCTATGAGGAATAGCTTCATCCTGTCTTTGACCGCAGCCGCAGCGTCCCCAAGATACTGGAGCCCTTCCACCGCGAAATCGGTAGGGAACGCGAACTCCGCGAAATAGTTCCCTCCGGTAGCCTCGCTCCAGAGGAACGGAAGCCTGTTGATCTTCTCCCTCAGGATCATCATCTCGTATTCACTGGGAGACTCCACGACCAAGTCTACCGCGAAGTAGCTGTGCTTCCTGTGCATCGCCTTGTCCATCGCGTAGTCATAGGCCGTTCCCATCCAGTTGACCGTGAACCCTCGAAGCATCTTCTTTTCCTGAACGTGCGTCGAATGATGCCAAGCGAGCTTCTTGTAGTTGATGTTGAGCTTCTCCGCGATCTCCTTCAGCGACTTGTTAGCATCAAGCTGGAGCTCCTTGATGATCAGCAGGTCGACGTAGTCGAATTTGCACCGACTCGACAGGGCGCCCACTGCCGCCTTGAGGTCCCCCCGACCAGGGTTCTGCAGATCGAAGTCCCACCTTCCGGTGTCGAAGTCGAAGCATTCTGCTTTCATTGGAGCATTTCGGAAGCTGTCGAACTCCATCACGTCCACCTCTTTGAACATCCCCTTCTCTCGCAGGGTCAGGAAGAACTCACGGACGCTCTCTATCTGGTCTTCAGGCGCGCTTACGTTCAGGAGATATTCACTTCCGACCAAGGTCTTGGCGAATCCCACCAGATAGCTGAGTTCGCTCATAGCCGCGAATATCGCTTGGGCGTATTCCTTGTAGGGCTCGGCCAGCTCGACGACCAGCAACATCCTCTTCAGGCCAAGTCTCTCGTGGTCCACCGCTGCCTGAACGGCGAAGCCCTTGCTGACGATCTTCTCCTTGTAGCGGTATCTCACGGACTCCTTGAATTGACCCAGGCGTCTGGAGATTTCTGGGATGTCTGGCCCCAGCTCCGTGAGACACTGTACAAGCTGCACTGTCCTCGCGTTCGTGTTGTCGGCTACATTCTCCGCAATTGTCAAGCTCTTCCTCTCTCCCTTCGCACTCTTGCGAGCCCCTTCTTCGGATATAAGGTGTGAGGAGTCCGGATTCACATTTGGAGGGAGACCGCCGGTACTGTCGGACTCTGTCATGGTGCTG
>JASIEW010000049.1 GCA_030045755.1 Nitrososphaerales archaeon | reverse complement strand
AGTTCCTTCAGGGAGCTAACTACGTTGTCCATCAGAGGCGAATCGACGAAAATGTTCACGAACGCTAGCAACTTGCCCAATCGATTTCATCGAGGTTTTCGTGCCCGCTCCCAGTCCCATATTTATACGTCGCTGTGCGTCGGAGAAAACAGAACCGAAGTTGGACCGAAGGCTGTGCAGCTCTGAAATAATTTGAGGAGAAGCGCCGATTCTAACACATCACCAAACGTTTTTTATCGGCTGGCAGCCAACTAACGACCCCAGATGAGTGGGGATTCGGAGGCGCCATAGGTTGGCAAGATACGTACTAGTGTCCGACACGACTCTCTCGCGGACGTACCGGAACGTACCTCTCTTGGATTTCATGGCTAGCGCCCCTACAAGCAAGCTTCCGGGGTCGATCTACTCCTTCATGAAGGGGCCTCCCCCCGCGTCCATCGACGGCAGGGCAAAGTTTGCGCCATACTCCATCAGGAAGCTCGAGGCGGCGCTGCTGAAGGAGAACAGGAGGGAGGACGTGGTGGTGGCGCAGGAGAATCACCTACAGGACTTCGTGGACGAAGACACGGAGATAATCGGGGTCTCGACAATGGACCCTCTCGGGCTAGGGCCGTTGACGATGTCCTACAGCGTCTTCTTCGAGACCGCCGCGCCCGCATACGTCTACAAGGAGTTCAAGGACCTCCTCGCGCAGATCAATAAGATCAGGAAGGGGAAGAAGACGAAGTTGCTCGTCGGCGGGCCCGGAGTATGGGAACTGACCGTCCATCCCGACGAGCTGGAGAAGAACGGCATAGACTACGCTTTCCAAGGGGAGGCGGACGACATAGCCTCTGAACTCTTCAGGTACGTCAGCGAGGGCGGAGGGGAGAAGACCGAGTTCTTCAAGGGGTTCCAGACCTTCGACGAGCACTTCCACAAGAGCTGGATGGCTGATGAGAGGTTCATCTCAAGGTACCAGTTCTCGAAGCAGTTCCCGAGCTTGGACGACATCCCGGACATCGTAGGGCCGACGGTGAAGGGGATGGTGGAGGTCATGCGCGGCTGCGGCATAGGATGCGACTTCTGCGAAGTCACCCTCAGGCCCCTCAGGTACTATTCTCCCGAGAGGGTCAGGAGGGAGATCCAGGTGAATCTAGCCGCAGGAATGACCAACGCTTGGCTCCACAGCGACGAGATTTTCGCATACGAGCACGGGCGCAACTTCGTGCCCAACGAAGAGGCCATGGTGGAGCTCTTCAACTACGTGATGGCCACAAAGGGGCTGGGGCACACGAATCCCACGCACGGGCGCATCTCGATTCCCGCCGCGTATCCCGAGCTCATGAAAAAGCTGGCTCGCGCCATCAGGGCCGGGCCCGACAACTGGATAGGCCTCCAGGTCGGCGTTGAGACAGGTAGTGACCGGCTGGCACAGCTTCATATGCCCAACAAGACGCTTCCTCTCAGGGTCGGGCCGGACGGGTCATGGGCGAGCATCGTCTGGAGCGGCACCAAGGTCATGAACGAGAACTACTGGCGTCCCGCGTTCACGGTCCAGGTGGGCCAGGCCGGAGAGACCCCGGAGGACAACTGGGAGACGGTCGCCCTCATCAATCTCATGAGCAACTCGACCCTGAGCAACGGCAGGCCCTTCGAGTTCACCATAACTCCCATGCAGAACGTGCCGCTGGGTCACCTCAAGAGCAAGACCTTCACGTCGATCAAGCTGAACGAGTCCCAGCTGGCCGTGTACTACGCGTCGTACAGACATCTGGCGAAGATCGCAGTGCGCAACGCGACGAACGCCTCAGACGACTCCAACGCTCTGGTAAGGACAGTCACAGGCGGTCTGATAGGGCTGGGCGGATGGGCCATGTTCCGCGTGGTGAGCAGCATATGCAAGAAGGGCGGGCTGGACCTGGAGAAGGCGGCGACCTACGGGGTCAAAAGAGAGCGGCTCGAGGCGCCGCTGATTGCGAGCTAGCTCTCACGCAGTCCGTTAACCGTTTTAAGGGCAAGAATTTCTCCCTGTCCAAGCGCTCACATGGAGATGTCACAGTTCCAGAACTACGTGACGCAGTCGAGGGCCAGAGTGAAGGGCAACAAGAACTCGACAATAGGCGAATTCGAGCCGCTCCTGGAGAAGGCCAAGGAGAGGCTCAGGAGCACAAGGACCAGGTCCTTGAAGGCGAATCTCAACGGCATCGTCGTAGAGCTGACGACGAACAGCGAGCACCAGGCAGACTTCTGGTCGAGGAACTGGTGGGAAGCACAGGACTCGGTCCTACCGCATGCCCGCATCTTCTCCGCGACGGGCGTCGAGGGGGTTGAACCTTCAGCTTACTACTGCCCGGCGCTGAAGACCGCTCTGTTCCTCAACACCGAGTACTACGGCCAGTGCAAGTCGTGGGCTCTGGGAATGGCTGCGGCGATCCTGGAGAAGAACTTCAGCACGCTCTCGATTCACGGGGCCACGGCGCTGTACAAGGGCAAGGGAGCCGTGATAATCGCGCCGACTGGGACGGGCAAGACGACGCACTCGTTCAAGATCTTCATGAACGACCAGGGCAAGATCTGCGGCGACGACTGGGCATACGTGGCCTTTCCCGACCCGATTCCTGCCAAGCCGCGCTCGCCTCTGGTAGCAAGGCAGCCTGAGAAGGCGCTCTACATGCGGTCGGAGTCGCAGAAGGAGCAGGGATGGCTCAGGGACGTCTTCGACAGGTCGATGAACGAGAACGTCACGACGAGGAAGGAGGACTGCGAGTATCCGCTCGGCGAGGAGCTCTGTTCTGCTACAAAGAAAAAGTGCGTGTTCAACGATGGCATGTCGTGGTGCTACTACGCCTTCGGCAACTCTCGCGTCTTGGTCAGGAGGGAGGACATCCAGGGGCCATCGAAGGTCGTCAACGAGGTCCCTATCGACCTCGTGGTCCTTCTCCGGAGGGACGACCACAGCCCAGCGGAAGTGAAGCTGACTTCGGACCAGGCGATAGAGATACTCCAGAAAGGGGAATACATGGTGCTCCCTGGCGCAGGCCCCAAGGAGAAGTGGGGGACCATGTCCTACGAGCCATGGTACAACCCCTACCTGCTCGAACTAGATCCGGCGGCCCAGACCAGGTTCTTCAGGTCGATGTTTGAGAACTGGCACATTCCATGCGTGATACTGAACACAGGCGTAGAGGGAATCCAGGAAAGCCATGACAGGATAGTGGCAGCCCTTGAGTCGTCGAAGTAACACGCCGCTTGGACTCGCCTTTAGACGCCCGCCCTTCCTGCTGAAGAGTCGAGACAACTGAAAGGGGGCGGGTCGAGTGATAGTGATCGAGTTCCTGCTCATCCTCTTCCTGTCGTCGATCTTCGCCGGCATATTCGGGTCGATCGTCGGGCTAGGCGGGGGAGTGGTGATCATCCCCATCCTCACGCTCCTTCTGGGCGTCGACATCCACTTCGCGATCGGTGCGAGCATCGTGGCGATAATCGCCACGTCCAGCGGGGCCGCCTCCGTCTACGTGAAGGACAGGATCACGAACATCCGAGTTGGCATGTTCCTGGAGTTAGGGACCACCTCCGGGGCGATCGTCGGGGCTGCAATCGCAGCGTACATCGACTCCATGGCCCTCGAGCTGATATTCGGCGGCATCTTGCTGGTCATGCTGGTGCCGACCGTCATGAAAATCGGCGAAGCCACGCCCAAGAGCCCCGAACTCAAAGGTCTGGCGAAGCAGCTTAAGCTGACCGGCACGTACGTCGAAGCAGACGGCTCGTCCGTGAACTACAACGCTGCCAAACCGAAGGTGGGTCTCGCAGGCATGGTCATAGCCGGGATGCTCTCCGGTCTGCTCGGCATAGGCAGCGGCGCGTTCAAGGTGCTCTCCATGGACCTCGCGATGAAGCTTCCGATAAAAGTCTCGACCACGACGTCGAACTTCATGATCGGAGTGACGGCGGCCGCGAGCGCGGGGATTTACTATGCGAGGGGCGACGTGAACCCCCTGATAGTGGCGCCCGTGGCGGTCGGGATTCTCATCGGTGCGGCCATCGGCGCGCGCTATCTCGTTCGGGCGAAGAACCCTACGATAAGAAAGATCTTCGCCGTCGTGCTGGCTATAGCCGCGGTCGAGATGATACTCAGCGCCTACGGGATTTGAGATAGAGGAGAAAGACTTGAACCTGAAGGACCCGGACTCGATGAACCTCGTCATAGGCAAGGTCCTGAGATATGGAGTCCTCATCTCGGCGGTCGTCACGCTCGCGGGAGCTCTGTTGCTGGTTGCGAACTCAGGCTTCTCGGGAACCTCCGGGCTCCTCACGTACAACCCTTCCCAGGTCCCGCACGGCACTTTTCCGGTAAGCCTCGACGCACTGGTGAGAGGTCTCGCGCAAGCTCAGCCCTACGCCATAATAGAGCTCGGAGTTATACTCCTGATAGCGACGCCCGTTTCCCGCGTGTCAGTCTCGGTGTTCTTGTTTGCGGCCGAGAGGGACAGGGAGTACGTGTACATCACGGCCGTGGTCCTGGCACTTCTGCTGTTCAGCATGCTCGTGACCCCCTTCATTCCGATCTTCCACGCGTGAAAAGCCGGTCTACGCGCGGCTTTGCCCCCGCTTCAAGGATATCTACAAGGGCGCATCCCGTAGGACGTTGGCTACGCGTGTAGTGTTCTTCGACTTGGGAGGAACGCTCCTCATGTTCAGGCATCACAAGGTCCTGCAAAGCCTCCTCCAAGAAGAGGGGCGAACCGTGGAGCTCGCTTCGATACACGCGGCCTACATGAAGGTCGAGCCCTGGTGGCTTTCCGTCTACGGGAACCAGAAGATAAGCCCGGGAGAGACGGACGAGGCCTACCGGGTCCTGGACGAGAAGGTCGTCCTGGAACTCTCCCCGGACAAGTCTCCCTCTTACGCGGCCGAGTTCTCCAAGACGGTCCGGGTCAGGGGGCCCGCGATCGAGAGGGCCATCCCTCCAGAGCTGTTCCCCGACGCGGAGCCGCTTCTCCGGCGGCTAAGGGCCGACGGCTTCTCGATGGGGCTCATATCGAACGCGACCACGCGGACGAGGAGGGTCGTCGAAGCGACGGGGCTGACCAGCTACCTCGACCCCGTCGTCATCTCCGCTGAGGTGGGCTACTTGAAGCCACGCTCTGAGATTTTCAGGATCGCGCTCGCACGGGCCGGGGTTGGTGCCGACGAGGCGATCCACGTCGGGGACCTATACGAGGCCGACATAGTGGGTGCGAGGAACGTTGGGATGAAGGGCCTCCTCATCGACAGGGAGGGTACGAGCGGAGAGGCCGACTGCCAGAGGATCTCCAGCCTGCTCGAGGTCTATGACTTCATGGTCTGAGACTGCCTCGAACCATTGCTACACCCTCTCAGCGGCTCTTTCTCTTGAAGCTCGCGCACAGCATGCCGTAGTAGGTCGGGACCTGATAGGAAAGCAGCTCCCCGTCCATGGGGACCACAGAAGAAACACCCGCAAGCATCGTCATCTGCCATAGGCTGTCAGGACGCGCACCGGCGACGAAGTCATCGTCCATCCCCATCAGCGTTTCGAGTTTGTTTCTTCTGATGGCGCTCACCACGCGCCTGTCATACTCAGCGGCCCGCTTGTCATACCCATACGGGCCGGACCTCTTGTGAGCGTGGGCCTGGTCTGCGCTCGCAACGAACGCGACGCGTTTCTTCTCACGTTCTGCGGTTTCAGCCACGACTCTGCCGAACTCGAAGTTCTGTTGCAGAGGGATTCCTCTGGAGGGTGTCACGATCACGATTTTGACCTTCCTCCCGCCTCTCGATAGAAACCAGAGGGGGATCAGAGTCCCCCAGTCCATTGCGAGGTCAGAGAGGGGGCCCTCGAGAGTGCCGTAGTTCGCGCCAACCACCGGGAGGCCCCTCTTTTCGGCCCCTTGGATGACCTTGTTCGCGAACTCAACATCGCACTTTGCTCTGAGCCTGATTTGCTTCCTCCCCTCGGAGACGACGCCCGAAGAGTTCTCCGCGATCACGACGCCGATGTGCTTGGGCAACCTCAGATTGTGAGGGCTCGCTATCACAATGGTGTCGGGGCGCGACTCTCCCATCATGCGCGCGAGTCTCCTCATGCCAGATCTGGTCGGCGCGAAGAGCTTCAGCTTCTTCCCTGCAAGGGCCGGGACGACTTCTCCGCCGTGAGGAGCTATACAGGCATAGACTATCGGCACGCCGTCACAGGGAGGGGCTCCGTGATATCAAGCGTTTCGGTCTAGATAGTCCAGTATCCCCATGACGGACGTCCTGACGGAGACCTTCGCATAGACAGGAAGGCTCGATGTCCCCGCCTCCTTCGAGACTTCTTCCTCCAGCAAGCCGGAAATCTGTTCCAGATTGAGCCCTTTCTTCCTTTGGGACTTCACGGTCTCTACCCACTCGTTTACCTTTTCCACGGTCCTATCAAACACCCAGTCCACGTCGGCTCTGCTGCCGAAGTGAGGCACAAGCAGTTCAGACGGCTCCGTCCCG
>JASIEW010000048.1 GCA_030045755.1 Nitrososphaerales archaeon | reverse complement strand
CCTGCTCCAGGGGGAAGTCCGTGGCTATCACCCCCTGGTATATCGCCTGGCCCAGCCCTGGCCAGCCAAAGACCGTCTCGGTGATGACAGCGCCCGACAGGATGAACCCGACAGACAGCGCGAAGAGAGTCGCTATGGGCAGGACCGCGTTCCTGAATCCGTGCTTGTAGAGCACTGTGCTCTCAGGCAGTCCCTTGGCCCTGGCCATGAGTATGTAATCTTCCGACATGGTGTCTATCATCACGGCCCTCTGGGTGAGGAAGACGCCTCCGATGCTGGCCAGAGTGAGGGTGAGGAAGGGGAGGAAGAAGGAAGTCAGGAGCCCCGAGAAATACTCCAGCCCAGACCTGCCTACCGTGGTCACACCCAGCGAGGGGTATGACGTGTGAGTCAGCAGGAACTGCCCCAGCTCGAGCATGGTCCCGAGGAAGAAGACCGGGAGAGCGTTGAGGAACAGCAGGGTCGCCAGGGACGAGATGTCCACCGGCTTGCCCCTCTTCGCGGCCGCTATGACTCCCATTCCGACTCCAATCACAAAGGATGCGACAGTCGAGGCGCCGAGGAGGAAGACCGTGTAGGGCAAGCGCGTAGCGATAGTGGCGAGGACCGCTCCTGACAGTCCCCCGCCATGTCCTATGTTGACGCCGAAGGTGAAGGTGAACATGCTCCGTATGTAGTCGGCGAATCTGACGAGCGCAGGCTGCCCCAGACCATAAGAATTGATGATCACTTTTTGCCAGTACTTCGTCGTGTCGTTGATCGCCTGACCCTTGATGGTCGTAGGGACATAGAGCGCATAGGCGCACTGCGTGAAGGAGAGGCCGGGGCAGTCGACGAGAAACGGGAGTATCTGGAACAGGAAGAAGTTGAAGGCTACGACGATGAAGAGCAACGCCACGGTGTAAACCACCCGCCGTGCGACGTAGCGCCCCAGACCCATCGGAAGATAATGGCCCAAAATCGCTCTTATGCGTTGTTACCACCAATTGGCCGTCGAAAAGTCAGGGAAAAGCGCTAGGCGAGTGGCGCCCACCCGCGACAGCTTCAGTTTCGGCGACTAGAATCCGCAAAAAACACCGAAATGGTTAATGACGGTGGAGAAGGGAGACTTCCAGTCAAGCAGGGTGAGCTATGAATGACCAACAGTCGCGGAGTCTCCGTCGAGGCGAACGACCTTCACAGGGAGTTCAAGGTGAAGTCCGGGTCGGTCGTGGCCCTAGACAGCGTGAGCCTCAAGGTAGGAGAAGGGGAGATCTTCGGGGTGCTCGGGCCGAACGGAGCGGGCAAGACCACGATGATACGCATACTCTCCACGCTCCTCATCCCCACCAGCGGCTCTGCCAAGGTGATGGGCTTCGATGTCGAGAACGAGGCCGAGAAGGTGAGGAGGGTAATCAACATGGCCAGCGGCGCCGAGAAGGCGGGATACGACTTCATCAGCGCGAAGCGGAACCTCTGGTTCTTCTCCCAGCTCTACGGGATCCCAGGGGACCAGGCCGAGAAGAAGATCGCGTACCTTTCCGAGATGCTGGGCCTGACGAAGTACCTCGACAGGAAGTTCTACGCGCTGTCCACCGGGTACAGGCAGAGAGCCACGATCGCGAGGGCGTTCGTCAACGACCCGAAGGTCGTCTTCCTTGACGAGCCGACGATAGGCCTTGACGTAATGACGGCCCGGACGATCAGAGACTTCCTGAAGCTCGAGGCGAACGAGCACGGCCGGACGATAATGCTGGCGACCCATAACATGGCCGAGGTGGAAGCCATCTGCGACAGGGTCGCGATAATCGACAAGGGGAGGATAATCGCGGAAGGCACCCCGAACGAGCTGAAGAGGTCTCTGGGAGTCCCTGCGCTCGTGATGGAGGTGTCGCCCGCCCGGGCGAGTTTCGACGTCCTCACCACCGTCTCGGGAGTGAAGGGGTTCACCTCGTCGAGCGACGAGGAGAGAGGTCTTTCGACGGTCCAGGTCGTCGTCGAGAGCGACGCAGCGGCGAGGGCTGCGCAGAACGCCCTTGCAGGCGACGGGCTGGCGGTGGTCGCGTCGTGGCGCAAACAGGCTACGCTTGAGGAGGTCTTCGTCGCGCTCGTCGGGAGGGGCTTCAAGGAGAGGGAGGAACAGGATGCAGTCTGAGGCCTGGGTGAGGACGATGAAAGCCAGGGCCCTCGTCAGGATGTGGAGCATCTTCGGAGAGCCGATGTGGATAATCGTCAGCATGGGATTCCCCATACTCTCCTCTCTCGCGCTGTACCTGCTGTACTACAGCATAGGCGCCACCGGGTACGTCTGGTTCGCCATACTGGGCGGCGTTATGGTTGCGTTCTGGGGGAACGTGCTCTGGTCGATGGCGAGCCAGTTCAACTGGGACAAGCAGGAGGGCCTGTTCGAGATCTATCTGACGTCTCCAGCGTCGATCACCGCGATACTCGTCGGGATGTCGGTCGGCGGGATAGTCGGAACGCTGCCGTCCGCGGTCATCGTCGTCATCATGGGATGGCTGCTCACCCTGGGCTTGAACCTGGGCTCGCCGCTCGCGGCGGCCTGGGGGCCGGCGGCGCTGACCTTCGCGCTTACGCTGGCTTCGCTCTACGCGCTCGGGATGACGCTCTCGTCGCTGTACCTCGTCTATGGTAGGGAGGCGGAGTCGATGAACAATTCCATCCAGGACCCGGTCTCGCTGCTGTCGGGTCTGTACTTCCCGTCCATAGGGAGCCTCTCGCCGTTCCCCATAGCCGTCCAGGTGGGCGCCTCGCTGATACCTCTGACGATAGGCATGGACGCGCTGAGGAAGACGCTGTTTCCGGCCGCCGGCGTGAACGTGGTGGCCTCCGTGCTCCCAGACCTGGCCATCCTGGCGGTCATGGCCGTGGTCTTCATGGCGATAGCCACCTACTCCCTGAAGGCGCTCGAAAAGAAGGGCCGCAGGGACGGCACGATAGCGGTGAGGATCCGATGATAAACATCAGGCCGACCCTCGCATCCGCGTGGATGGGGATACAGCGCGACCTTGCGTGGACCACGCCGGCCCTGTCGGTCCTTCTGAGGACCCTGTCTCCGTTCGCGGCGGCGCTGACGACGTGCCTGATCTACTGGTTCGGGACCTCGAACACCCCGACGACCGCCTTCAGCCCGACCGCGCTCGCCTTCGTCCTCGTGGGGTCGGTCCTTTACCTCCACATAGCCAGCTACGCCTGGGTCCCGACCATAGCGATCGCCGAGGGAAAGAACCTGTCCGTGTTCCCCCACATCTACCTAACTTCGCGCACCACCGCGTCCTACCTCGCGGGGAGGACCCTGTCGGCCTTCGCGGTCTCCGTCACGACCTCTGTGCTCGCCCTGGTCTTCGCCACCTTCGTCCTTCGGGGGATGCTCGGGACCGCCGTCCCCCTGGTGATCAACCCGGTCACCGTCTCGTTGCTGGCGGTCGCTCTGATAGCTGACATCCCGGCCGCGCTGGGGCTGGGCTATCTCCTCGGCGCTTACTCACTATACGCGAGCAAGTTCGAGTGGTCGCTCCCAGGCTACGTGGCCGGGCTCCTGATGGTGTTCTCTGGGGCGCTCTTCTCTCCCTCCATCTTCCCGGCGCCCATAGCAGACGCGGCGTGGGCGCTTCCCTATACCCAGTTCATCAGCGCGGCCAGGGACGCGATAGCGCCGTCGGCGCTCAACCCCGCGTCCGGCTACCTCCTGGCGCTCCTCGGATGCCTGGGGGGCGGCGTGGTGATTCTCCTTATCGGCCTGGCGGTGTATCTGGGCGCCGAGAAGAAGGCACGCAAAGACGGCGTCCTCGACAGAAGGCTGGCCTAGGAGAAGGCTAGCGAAGATCCTTGGCCATGTAGGGGCCCAGCCTCTCGTACCCCGTCCTTCTGTAGTAGTCTCGCGTGCCTACTGCGCTCGTGACCAGCATCCTCCTCGCCCCCAGCTCTTCCCTCGCCGCGCGCTCCGCTCGCTGGAGCATGGCCCTGCCCAAGCCCCTGTGCTGCCAGGCTCCTCCCTCCCTCTTCCCGACGGGCAGGGACCTCCCGTAGACTCTGAGCTCTCTGACTATCGCGGCGCCTGAGGTCTCGGGCCTGTGCGCCTTCTCCGAGGGCAACCTGAGACGCACGAAACCCGCTATCAGCCCCCGCTTTCTGGACTCGTAGGAGCCGAAGACCTCGAGGCCCTCCGACGCCTCGTATCGTACCTCCCTGTACTCCAGCTCGTCGTCCGGGACGTCGGACGGCGCGCTCAGCGCGACCTCCCTGCACCTGATGCATCCGCAGCGGACTCCCTTGGCCGCTGCCCGCTCGAGGACGAGCTGCCTGAGGTTCCCGCTCTTCACCCCTCCTGAGATCTCCTTCGCGGGGATCTCCCTCTGTATCCTCATTATCCTGTGCCAGGGCGGGACGAACCTCTTCATCTCGCTCAGCAGGTCCACCACGGTCTCGGTGTCGTAGGGCTCGTAGAGCCCCGCCTCGAACTGCCTCTCAAGCGCCGTGCCCGGGACGACGAGCGTCGGGTAGAGCTTTGTCATGTCTGGCCTTAGGGCAGTGTCCTCGAAGAGCCTGCGGAGGTCCTCGAGGTCCTCTGCCGGCGTGGCTCCGGGCAGGCCCGGCATCATGTGGGCCGTTATCTTCAGGCCGGCGTCTCTTGCCACCTGGAACGCCCTGAGAGTGTCCTCGACCGAGTGCCCTCTGTTGCTGCGGGCCAGGGTCTCGTCCCGGAGGCTCTGCACCCCTATCTCGAGCCTGGTGATACCGTAGCGCAGCATCAGGTCCACCTCCTCGGGGCCGCACCAATCGGGCTTGGTCTCCAAGGAGAGGCCCACGCACCGGCTCCCCGAGCCCTCGTTGAGGGCCTGCGCCCGCTCCAGCGTGTCGGACTCGGCTCCGTTCAGACCGTCGAACACCCCCTTGACGAACCTCTCCTGGTAGTCCTTCGGGACCGCGATGAAGGTCCCACCCTCGAGTATCATCTCGACCTTCCCGATTTCGTGTCCGTTGGCCAGGTACTTCGAGAGGCTGCGCCTGACCTGAAGGCATGGGTCGAACGATAGCGCCAGCGCCGACCTCATGCCCGGGCTGTCGGGGAGATATGACTGGGGCGTCCCCACCCTCGGGCCCCCTGGACAGAACACGCAGGTGCCGTGGGGGCATGAAAACGGCGAGGAAAACGCGGTGACAGTGATTATCCCGGAAGCGCTCCTTCGCGAGTGGACGCGTAGAAGCTCGCTGAGCTCGCTCTTCGAGGAGTCAGGCAGTGCGGCGAGAATCTCCTGGTTGGAGACGTACCTGTCGAGCGAGTATTCGGACGAGGTCCTCTTCTTCAGTTTCTCAAGGGCGGCCCTCGAGCCTACCTCGTTCGCTTCGATACGGCTGGCGATGTAGGC
>JASIEW010000047.1 GCA_030045755.1 Nitrososphaerales archaeon | reverse complement strand
TAGGATTGAGAGCCACGGGCGAGATTAACGTGCTTTCGCATTTCGATCTCGCGACCCCCTGCTCTCCTTTGCTGGGAATACAAGGCAGGTGCTCTAACCAGGCTGAGCTACCGTGGCACGCGGTGCTCGGGCCAGACTCGCTTTATCACCTTTCTCGAAATCGGCACATCTAAAATCGAGCGGGTGAACTCTCCTTCTATGGAGTACAGGAGGCTGGGCCAAACCGGCGAGAGGGTCTCCACCATCGGGATGGGCACGTGGAAGCTGGGCGCCTACACAGATTCTGAGGAACGTGCAGCCCAAGTGTCGGCGTTGCGAAAAGGCATCGAACTTGGGATTAATCTCATCGACACCGCAGAAATCTACTCGGGCGGAAGGTCGGAAGAAGTCGTAGGAGAGGCGATCAAGGGCGCCAGAGACCGCGTCCTAATCGCTACCAAGGTCTCTCCCGATAACCTTCGTCATGACTCTGTGATCAGGTCATGCGAGCAAAGTCTCCGACGCCTCGGCACAGGTTGTGTGGACCTCTACCAAGTTCACTGGCCGAACCCGTCAGTCCCAATCCAGGAGACGATGACAGCGATGGATGAACTTGTCAGGGCAGGAAAGGTCAGATACGTAGGTGTGAGCAATTTCAGCGTCAGCCAGACAGAGGAGGCTAGGACCGCGCTTGGCAAGGTGGACTTGGTTTCAAATCAAGTCGAGTACTCGCTTGCTAACAGATCCGCAGAGGAAGACATCCTTCCTTACTGCGTCAGGGAAGGAATCTCACTGATCGCTTACAGCCCGCTCGCGAGAGGGCGGATATCGAAGTCGATTCCCGAGGCCATTGCTAGCAAGTATGGAATGACTCCGGCACAGGTGATGCTCAACTGGGCGACCCGCCGAGAACAGGTGCTGGCGATCCCAAAGGCTGCCAGTCATGTTCACATGATAGAGAACGCAGCTTCAGTGTCCAAGAGATTCACTGAGAGCGAATACGACCTGATAGGGAAGACCTGACTGACCTATTCCACGGATAGAGGAACGACGAAGCTATCGAAGTCAGCCTGTTATCCGGTGCATGCGGACTAGGTCTTTCTCAAACTGCTTCAGATTGGCTGGCACCCTGGTGCTTATGGGATCCTTCAGAGCCATGCCGCGTTCCTTCTTCATCTTCCAGACCTGTGCGTTGAACTCGATTATGCTCTGGCTCACCTTCTCGGATACTTCAAAGCGCTCCGCCTTGGGGAACAGCTCTAGATGTATGCTCCTCGTACCGTATTGCTTTCTCCACACGTAGTCGGTAATGTGGGGAGCGATGGGAGCCAGGAGCAACAGAAGGCTCTTCACCACTCTGTGCAGAGTGTACCACGCGGCCTCTTGCTCTCCCTTCGTGGCCCCGTCTCCATAGGCCCTGCCCTTTGCCATCTCGATGTAGTTCGCGGCGAACACGTTCCACAGGAATTCCCTGATCTTCGTTGAGACTGTGAAGACGTCCAGATTCCCATACGCCTTGGTGCAGTCCTCAGTCAGCTTGCCTAGCTCGTTGAGCATCCACCTGTCGGTCCAGGTCAGCTTCGCGCGTTCGGGCGCCGGGAAGGAGCTGATGAACCTGCACGTGTTCCAGAACTTGGTCAGCAGCTTCCCTGAGCCGGCTATTCTCTCCTCACTGTACCTGAAGTCGAAGCCAAGTCCTGCCTCAGATGCGCCCCAGAACCTGAAGGCGTCCGATCCGAATCTCGCGAGCATCGGCTCAGGATCGACGACGTTCCCCAAGCTCTTCCGCATGGCCCTTCCTCGCTCGTCCTGACCAAGGCCTCCGATCCACGCCTGCTTGAAGGGCGCCCGTCCCGTAAGCAGGTACGACTTCAGCATCGTGTAGTAGAGCCACGTCCTCACGATTTCCTTTCCTTGCATTCTCACCGTGGTCGGAAACGTCAGGCTGTGGAATCTCTTGTCCTTCGCATACTTCGTTATGAACAGCGGAGTCATACTGGAGTCCATCCACGTGTCGAATGTCCTGGTCTCGCCCACGAACTTCGCGTTGCCGCACTTGACGCACTTCTTGAAGGGCGCCTCGTCCCTCCAAGGTCGGTAGTAGGTTCCGGGCTTTGGCAGGTGTGGCGTGTTGCACTTGCTGCAGAACCATACCGGGATCTCGGTGGAGTAGTATCTTCGCCTCGAAATCGGATAATCGGTGCTCAGGAATTCAATCCAGTCCAGCAGTATCTTCCGATGCATGGGTGGATAGAAGCGGACTTCTCCCACCAGGCGTCTCAAAGCGGCCTTGAATTCGAGCTGCTTCAGGTAGTACTCCTCCATTGGAATGATTTCGATAGGAGTACGGCTACGGTCGCACAGCGGCGTCCTGTGCTGAATCTGTTCTACCTTTGTCGAAGGGTCCATTTCGCGCAAGTCTTGGATGATTTGGGACCTCGCATCCTTTACCGGAACCCCTGCGTACTTGCCTGCAACGGTCGTCATCCTCCCATCCATGTCGATTGCTACTATCTCCTTCAGCTTGAGCTCTCTGAAGAGCAGCACGTCGTTGTAGTCGCCGTAGCTGCAGACCATTACTATCCCGCTTCCGAACTTGGGGTCGACGCTCTTGTGAGCCCTGATCTGGACTTCTCTGCCGTAGATGGGAACCGTCGCCGTCTTTCCGATCAGTTTCTTGTATCGCGCGTCGGCCGGATTCACTATCAGCATCTGGCAAGCACAGAGCAACTCCGGTCTCGTTGTTGCGACAGGAATCTCCGAGTTGCCCTCCCTCGTCTTGAACATGATTGATACCAGATATGTAGGTAGCTCTTCATACTCGATTTCTGCGTCAGCGATTGTCGTGTTGCAGTCCACGCAATAGTTGTTCGGTCTGTTGGCCAGGTAGATCAGTCCCTTGTCCCACAGTTCGATGAAAGACCTCTGAGTCAGTTGCCTGTACTCTTCCGAGTCCGTCCTATACTTGTTCGAGAAGTCGCCTGATGTGCCGAGCGTCTTCATGAGGCCAATCATATAGGCCTCCAACTCGTCCAGAGCGTGCTTGCACAAGTTGATGAACTCCTCTCTGGGCGTCTTCCTCATCTGGACTCTGTACTTCCTCTCCGCGTAGATCTCGACGGGCAGCCCGTTCCTGTCGATCCCAACGGGGTATAGCACATTCAACCCTCTCATCCTCGCGGATCTGGCGACCATGTCAATCTGAGAGTACTGGGTCAACGCTCCAGGGTGCCACGGCTTTCCCGACGGGTACGGGGGCGGCGTATCTATCACGAAGTTACGATTCTTACTATTCGAAGGTCTGAATTCCAGAATTTTTTCATTCTCCCAGACCTGTCGGATCTCAGCTTCGAGCTTTGGGTCCCATGACGTGGCTTCAAGCTTCGCTGAGAACTGAGACTGCATGAGACGAGACCTTTCGCCTCCTTGCCTATTTGAAGATGAGCCGGACTTCTCAAGACGAGTTCTAAATCTCTGGGTCGAAGGTCGGGACAGATGGCAACAGGCACGATTCACGAGGCGTCCGGCTGTGTCAGGTCGAGTACACCGACGGGTCGTGGATGCCAGCCTGTAAGAAGGCCAGTTTCCTTCTCTTACAGTTGGAACAATAGCCGCAGTGGACCGGCAGCTCCGCCCCATCGACTTCCTTGAACCCAGCGCCGGTGTAGCAACTGTAGGTATGCTCCCAGGGGACTCCGAGCTCGGCGCCGAGCTTCACAACTGCGTCCTTGTCATATGTGATTAGTGGAGCTCTGACGTGGTAGTCGCCGAAGTGCGTGGACTGCTGTGCGACCCGATCCATCAGGTTGAGAAACTCCGGAGTGTTGTCCTTCATCGCAACTGGAGTCTCTCTCCTTATTCCAATGTAAACGTCCCAGACGTCGCGCCGATCCGCCGTCAGGTAGCTGCTCAGATCCATCGACTCCGCGTGAGCCAGACCTACTGTAACAAGTTGAAGATTCCGAACTACGTCCCACCACTTCAATATTCGATTCTCCGCTTTCCTCGCGTCCCACAAGTCTTCCTCCTTGGTCTCCGGGATTGGGAGGTTAGGTTTCGTGAGTAGGCTTGTGCTGAGCTCTCCGAGCCACCCCAAGTCTATGAGCTTGACTGGCGACTTCAACTCCCGGCCTACCGAGATGATGCAGGCTTTTTC
>JASIEW010000046.1 GCA_030045755.1 Nitrososphaerales archaeon | reverse complement strand
CGACCGAGGTCTTCTTCCGGCCGCCCGACTCTACTTCACTCTCCAAGTTGACCATCCCGGCTTCGTTCCGGACGACTCTCACCGCCGACACTCCAGGTGACCACTTCGGCATAGTTCCAAAGTCCGTGTAGGCGGCGTAGGCCTTGTCCCGAGACACCTTGACCGTGCGCGAGACCTCCACGTGCAACATTGACGCGTTCATCCTCTGACGGATTAAGGCTTCCTTTGTGGCCTTACGAACACGTGCCGTAGGTTACAGTCGCCAAACGGCGTCGCGCATGGAAGTCTTCGGCCACTGAGTCGCGGTCAGACCTCCCTCCAGCGGGCCTTCTTGACGGCGACCAGTGACAGCGCAGCGGTGACAGCGACCAACACGACCCAGGCGACCACGATGGTGAGGCTGCTCATCGAGAGGAAGCCGGTGGCGGTCTGGGAAATCACAGCCGCGTAGGTAGTGGGTGAGAGATAGGCCGCGTATCTGAACGGAAGCGGGATGTACGTCACAGGGTAGTAGACCGGCGGCAGAGTGGAGAACAAGGTCGAGATGAGCCTCGAAAACGCGAAGCTCTGCACGATGTCGCTTGAGAACGTCGCGAGCGTGAACCCTATGGTGATCGAGGTCAGAAACATGAGAAACATGACGCCCGTCAGAACCAGAGCCTGGACCGCTGTAGGGTGGATGAATATCCATGCCAGCACCGTCAGCACGGCAAGCGCCGGAATCGAGTAGACAAGCTCGGCGAGCGCCATCCCGCATACGTAGGCAAAGGGCGAGGTCGGGGAGGCAACCACCATGTCCTGGAGCTTGAAGTCGTTCTTGAGGTGTGAGAGGTCCGTCTGGAGGGACATCCCGCTCGAGAACATGCTCATTATGAACCCGCCCTCGATAGCGTCGCCGATCAGGCCCCCCTTGCTTACGAACGCGATCACCAACAAGAAGGACAGCGGCGAGAGGACAGTGTTGATCAGGACAACCGGATAGTTTCTCATCTCATAGAGAGCGTCGACCAGGACAGCCGCGAAGACCTGGCCGAAGAAGCGGGACTTCATTGGCTGCCGTGCCCTTCTATGTCTGCGTGGACGTAGTGGAAGAACACGTCGTCGAGCGAGACACGGTTGACAGAGAACTTCGTGCCGGAACTGAGGAACAGCTGAGAGAGCCTGTAAGCTTCGGCCTCGTTCGTCAGTATCTGGACGCCGTCTCTGCCTGAAGTCACGACCCCCTCCAGCTGAGGAAGCTGCGTCGCGATAGGAAGTCTGATGCTGTACTGGTGCTTCAGGGAACCCCGGAGCGACTCTAGAGTCCCGATCCCGATCATCTTCCCCTTGTCCATTATCCCTATCGAGTTGGCGAGCTGTTCCGCTTCTTCCAGGTAATGCGTCGTAAGGATCAGGAAGTGCTTCCGCGCGATTTCGTTCAGGAATCCCCACAGTTCTCTGCGCGACACGGGGTCGAGGCCAGTCGTCGGCTCGTCCAGAAAGCAGACGTCCGCGTCGGCCGCAAGCACTGTCGCCACGAGCACCTTCCTCTTCATGCCCCCAGAAAGACGCCTGTTCATCACGTTCGACTGCTGCTCCATCCCTACCCTGGTCAGGGCTTCGGTCGCCTTCTTCTTCGACTCGCTATACGTCAGTCCGCGCCACATAAGGTATGTCAACACGGTCTGACGGGGAGTCATCCAAGGGACGGTCCTGGCTTCCTGCGGGATCACGGCTATCCTTTTCCTCAGCTTCTTCGCTTCTCTGATTACATCGGTGCCGTCGATGGTCGCATCTCCTGAGGTGGGTGCGAGCTGAGTTGCTAAGATTCTCACAAGGGTGGTCTTCCCCGCGCCGTTCATCCCTATCAGCGAAAGGATCCCACGCGCGGGGACGGACAGACTCACCGAGTCTAACGCCTTCTTGCCGTTCGAGTTGTCGTAGACTTTCGTGAGCCCGTCGCACACGAGCTCCCCGTTCCCCATTGATTTCGCCGCTCAGCTAAACCAGTTTAACGCTTTCGTATGACCGGGCCCTCTCAGGACTGCTTGTAGGATACGATGTTTCCGTCTTTGTCGTCGACTATCAGTTCCTTCCTGTCGGGGCCGATTCCAGATATCTCCGCGATCACTTTCCATTTCGAGTCAGGCTCGATGGCTATCACCGACGATATGGTCACTTTCTCGTATCCGGCGTCGTCTCGTAGGAACTTCTTGACCACCGATATGACCTCCGAGATCGACATCCTCATCACCACCACCCGCTCGACGCATACGTCGAGCCTCATACATAAGCTGCGATGTGCGAGCCGCTACGCGAAGTCGACTACCAAGAGCAGGACGATGGCGAGCACGAGCACTATCGTCGCTATGGTGAGATATCTGTGCATCCTCTCGAGCCTCTTGGCCTCGTTTTCCAACTGGCTCATACTAGGACCAAGACCACCGTGATGATGGAGAGTATCAGAACGATTGTGACCTGCTGCTCGAGCCTCTTAAATGCCCTTTCATAGCGCGCCGAGACGTCTGCTGTGGATGTCCTCTGGGCCATGGAACCCCCCTGAGCGGGCACAGGTTGAGACATTGCGGCCGACACCGGAGCGGGCGCCGAAGTCTGGGACGAGCTTAGGC
>JASIEW010000045.1 GCA_030045755.1 Nitrososphaerales archaeon | reverse complement strand
ATGGCGGTGGGAGTCGAGAAGATGACGGAGGTCGACACTCCGACCTCGATCGAGCTCATCGGAAGGGCCGGGTCCTACATGTGGGAGTTCGAGAACTACGGCATGACGTTTCCCGCTTACTACGCCCTCTACGCGGTGGCGCACATGAACAGGTTTGGCACGACCGAGGAGGACATGGCGAGGGTCGCCGTGAAGGCCCACCACTATGGGGCCATGAACCCGCTCGCGCAGTTCCAGAAGGAGATCACGTTGGAGAAGGCGCTCGCCTCCCAGATGGTGTCATGGCCTCTGAAGCTCTACGACGCCTGCCCTCTCTCTGACGGGTCCGCGTCGGTGGTCCTCGCGTCTGAGGAAGCAGCGAAGAAGCTCACGGACACTCCTGTCTGGATCAGAGGGATCGGCTACTCTTCAGACTCGGCCAACCTTAGCAGGAGAGACGACTACGTCGGGCTCGCGGCCTCCGCCGAAGCCGGCCGACGGGCTTACGCCATGGCCAAGGTGTCTCCTGACATGATGGACGTGGCCGACTGCCACGACTGCTTCACCATCGCGGAGCTCATGGCCTACGAAGACCTCGGGTTCTGCAAGAAAGGGGACGGTGCGAAGATGGTGAGGGACGGCGAGACCGAGGTCGGCGGGAGGATCCCTGTAAATCTTGACGGCGGCCTCAAGGCCAAGGGCCACCCGATAGGGGCGACCGGCGTGTCGATGGCTGTCGAGATCACCAAGCAGCTGAGGGGGGAGGCGGGCAGCAGGCAGGCCCCGATAAAGAACGGCCTGGGCCTCGTCCACAACGTGGGCGGAACCGGCCACTACGCCTACGTCACCGTGCTCGCGAGGAACTGAGACTTGCCAGACGAGCCTGTGCTCCACTCCAGGCGCTCGCTAACCCTGAAGTTCGACATACCTATCTCAAAGACGCGCGAATTCTGGGGCTTCCTCAAGGAAGGCAAGTTCGTCACGACCAAGTGCACGAAGTGCGGCGCTGTCACCTTTCCCCCGCAGGCGGACTGCCCGAGGTGCATGAGCTCGCAGATCGAGTGGACCGAGTTGGAAGGAGACGCGACGCTGGTGACCTTCACTTACGTCCAGATAACCCCGGCCAGCTTCGTGGAGAGCGACCCCTACATCGTCGCCATAGGAGAGTTCCGGGGCGGAGTGAAGGCGCTCGCCTGGCTGGAAGGCGTCGGGCTGGAAGGGGCGAAGCCTGGCATGAAGCTGAGGATAGAGGCGCGCGGCGTTGAAACGAACAACCCGTACTACGTCTTCGTGCCGGGCTAGAACTCGGCCGGGAGCTGTCCCATTATCTCCGCGAGCCTGTTGAACCTGTCCCTGTAGACCAGTATCTTCGTTATCGAGCCCCTGAACCTGATCTGTCCCTTGAGCACCGCGGACTGCAGGTCAGTCTCCTTCTTCGCGACCTTGACCCACATTTCGTACGGGCCGTCGAAGGAGAACTCGGCAGCCGTCCCAGGCGAGACCTTCAACACAGTTGTGTTCCCGTTCTCAACCCCCAGCACGTAATTCTGCCCGATGTCTGTCACGTTGAACGCTATGCTGGTCTTGATTGTCTTCGAAATCTCGGTCCACTTGGCGTCGGAGACGAGAGCAGATTGCAACTCCCCGAAATACTCGTCGCTGAGGAACTTCGCCAAGACTACCCTGTGGCGGCCGGTTGAGCTGCCCTTTTGAGCTTACCTACCGCCCCCGAGGTCAACACGACTGTCAGCGTCTTGCCGCCGACCGAGAGTCTTCCGCTCGACTCTCTGATGGCCGGTGCGACGTCGTTCGTCGACTTCACTATGATGGCCCTGGCGTTCCCCTTCACAGGGATGAGTTTCAGCTTCCCGTGACGTGACTCGAGTATCCTCCCGAACTCTCGAACGTCATCTTCAGACAGCGAGTCGTCAGACGTGAACAGCACGTACCTCTTCGACACAGCTATCCGCCTCCGGCGATGAGGTCGGAGTAGAACTTCGCCCCCCCTCCCTTGAGCAAGAAGACCCGAGGCTTCACCTTTACTCTGACAGGGTCCGTCTCTCCGATGCAGAGCGTCCCGGACACCAGGCGCTGCTTGTCGAGCCTGAGAAACAGCGCGGAGTGCTCGTCCACGTGGTCGGAGATGTTTCTCAACAGGTCCCTCTTGGACTCCTCAGACAGGCCACGGACGATCCTCGAGAACGCCTGCTCGGCATCCGTGCCCGTCAGGTGGAACTCGACGTGCGATATCGCGTTGCCGTAGTGGCCCTCAAGCTCCTCCTTGTCGAAGCCCACCTCTCCCGTTATGTACTTCTTGACAGCTTCGACGACGAGTCCGTCGTCTTCTGTCGCGTGCGCAAGATATGAAACCGAGAGTGACTGGATCGGACCCTTCATGCGCTGAATCGACCACGGTTCTGAGGGTTTATCCCTTTCTGACAAAAGCAGCCTTCTTTCGGTCTTCTGTGAATCGCTAACCATAACTAGATGCGCCTCTTGCGAGATGCTCGTGCCGAAGAAACTCACGGTCGAGGTCATACTCTCGGACGAGCTGAAACGCGAGATGAACCTCGACACCGAGACCTACGCCGTGATCGACGACTGGGACTCCGTAATGCACAGCGTCTACCAGATGCCCATCGAATACGCAGGCTACACGAGCCGCGTGTCGGAGATGAAAATGATCAAGGAAATGGTAGACGCACTCGCAGCAGGGGACTTCGACAATGTCAAGAGGAGCGAGAGCAGGAAGAAACAACTGGCGCAGTTCACAAAGACTCTGAGCATGTACTACAACATAGTCTTCACGAAGGGCGAGGAGAAGACCGGGTACGGTGCGCTGATCCACTTTCCCAAGCTCAAGGCCAATCCCGAGAGGAGCGGAGGCATAGTCCTGGCGGCGAAGCTGGTAGTCGCGGGAGGAGGCACACGACCACGTTCGAAAAGGGGAAGTTCGACGACTTCCTCGTGGAGGTCAAGCCGTTCATCGAGCTCGTCGGCGACATGTACAGAAAGACGCGAAAGATGTAGGGCTCCATGAAGCAGCATGTCCTGGGGGTCGAGAGCACGGCCCACACCTTCTCCGTCTCCGTGGTCTCGTCGGAGGGCGAGATCCTCTCGAACGCCAAAAACGTGTACATCCCGCCTCAAGGGGCGGGCATCCACCCGCTCGAAGCCGCCCAGAGCCACCTGAGGGCCGCCCCCCGGGTCCTCGAAGAGTCCCTCGCCGAGTCCCACGTGGAAAGGGATAGCATCTCCGCGGTCGCCTACTCCATGGGGCCGGGGCTGGGCCCGTGCCTCCGTGTAGGCGCGGTGACTGCCAGGACCATAGCCGCCTCGTTGCAGGTCCCCCTGGTTCCGGTCAATCACGCGGTCGGCCACATCGAGCTCGGGTGTCTGGTTACTGGGGCGAAAGACCCGGTCGTCCTCCTCGTATCCGGAGGGCACACGATGGTGATCGCCCACTCGGGCCTGAGGTGGAGGGTCCTCGGCGAGACGCTCGACCTCACCCTCGGGCAGCTGCTGGACCAGTTCGGCAGGCACGCGGGACTCTCGTCCCCCTGCGGCCGGGCGGTCGAGAGCGCCGCCGCGGATTCGTCGACATACCTGAAGCTCCCTTACTCGGTGAAGGGGAACGACGTTTCGTTCTCGGGGCTTCTGACTACCGCGAAGAACATGCTGGACTCAGGCGAGTCGTTCGCCGACGTGAGCTACTCGATTCAGGAGACTGCCTTCGCGATGGTGGCCGAGGTCTGCGACAGGGCTCTCGCATTCTCCGGGAGGGAGGAAGTCCTCGTGGTCGGGGGTGTCGCTGCGAACAGGAGGCTCGGAAAGATGCTGGCGACGATGGCCGAGAGGCACTCGGCTCAGGCGCTCCTCACTCCTCTGGAGTACAGCGGAGACTGCGGGGCCCAGATCGCCTGGACTGGGTGGCTCGCCCACGGCCAAGGGGTCGCGATTCAGATATCAGACGCGTCGGTCCGTCAGTCCTGGAGGCTTGACACAGTCGACACCCCCTGGAGAGACTGAACGGTCGGAGGGCAGGCTGCTCTGCAGGGGGGCAGAGGCAGACTTGGTAAGGAGAGAGTGGCAAGGCGTCGACGCAGTCTTCAAGGTCAGACTGCCCCTGAAGTACAGGCTCTCCGTGCTGGACGACGCCATCAGACTGCAAAGGACCGTCCACGAAGCGCAGATGATGCACGCAGCCCGACGGGCGGGGCTCGAAGTGCCGCGCCTGCTCTACGTCGACCCCGGCGAGGCCACCATAGTCATGGAGCACGTCGAAGGCCAGAGGGTCAAGGACGTCGTCGGGAGCGTCTCCCCGGCCGAGGTCTCCCGCATCTTCCAAGAGGTCGGACGGGACGCCGCCAGGCTGCACTCGTCCCGGATAGTTCACGGTGACCTCACCACCGCCAATATGATCAGACGGAACTCGTCCCTCGTCTATCTTGACTTCGGGCTCTCCGCTTTCTCCACCAGAGTCGAAGACTTCGCAGTGGACTTGCGCCTGATCAAGGAGACCGTCGCCGGCGCGCACGCCAAGGAGTCCTCCGTCGCCTTCCAGGCGCTTACAAGCGGATACGACGCGGAGGCCGGAACGAAGAGGGCGCGCGCCGTCTTCACGCAGCTCAGGAACATAGAGAGGAGAGGCAGGTACGCGCGCGTCGTCTGACGGGGAACTGTCGGCAAGGTTTATCTGACTATTCGAGAGGTGTCGACGAAGACGTTTCGATTTTGGCTAGGATACACTCTCACAGGCATGGGAAGTCACACCAGACCAGGCCCACCAGCAAAGGCCCTCCGGCGTGGACGAACGTGAAGCCCGAGGAGGTCAAGGCGACCGCGCTGAAGCTCGCAAAGGAGGGCATGACCCCCAGCAGGATAGGGATGGTGCTCAGGGACGACCACGGAATCCCGCTGGTGAAGCCGATTGTTGGAAAGTCTGTAATGGAGGTCCTGCTTGAAGGGAAGGCGGCTCCGAAGCTTCCCCAAGACCTCCAGGACCTGATGGACCGCGCTCAGAGAGTCCAGAGGCACCTCCAGGTGCACGGGAGCGACAGAAAGAACGTCCACTCGCTGGAGCTGATCGAAGCGAAGATCTACAGGCTCTCGAAGTATTACAAGAGCAGAGGCATCCTGCCGCATGACTTCAAGTACACAGCCGTCGTAGCCCAACTGGCATAGATTGAAGGAGGGTTCGTTCTGCCGGCCGATCAGGAAGGCCTGACCGCCAGATACCGCTCACTGGCGCCGGACGTCCTCAGGCTGGCCACCACCCGTAAGAGGATACTCGTCGTCACCCACATCGACGCCGACGGGCTCTGCAGCGGGTCGATGGTCTTTTCATCGCTGATGAGGAAGGGCGCCAACGTCGTGGTTCGGACAGTTCCGGAGCTCGACCCGAAGACCATCGAGGCGCTCAGAGCGCAGAAGTTCGACTACTACGTCTTCACGGACCTCGCGTCGACCCTCATTGCAGAGCTGGAGTCCGCGTTCGACGGAAGATACCTCGTCATCGACCACCACCAGCTTTCGGAGGAAGACATGCGCCGGCCGTCCGTCGTGAACGCGTGGGCCTACGGATACGACGGCGGAAGAGAGGCGTGCTCTTCATCGATGGCGTACTACTTCGCCTTGGCCTTGGACCCGACCAACACCGACCTGTCTCCGCTCGCGGTCGTCGGCGCTCTCGCGGATAGGCAGGACGCCGGCTCCGACAGGTCGCTCGTCGGACTCAACGCCTCCGCGTCGGAGGATGCCATTGCCACCGGGTTGGTGTCGCTCACCAAGGACCTCATGTTCACCGGACGCGAGACGAGGCCGATACACGAGTCGGTCGCCCTCACGTCGACTCCATACCTGAAAGGGCTGACGGGGAACAAGGACGGCGCCCTGGCGCTGCTTCATCGATCCGGGCTGAAGCTGATGGAAGGAGGTTCGTGGAGGACGATCGCTTCGCTCTCGCCCGACGAGAAGATGAAGCTGACCGAGATAGTAGCCGGGATGCTGGGGCCGTCCGAAGGAGCCACCGAGGCGCTGTCGAGCCTTATCGGGAGCGTCTACACGCTGGAGTTCGAGGAGTCCTTCACGCCGCTGAGGGATGCGAGGGAGTTCGGGACGCTCCTGAACTCGTGCGGGAGGATGGGGGCCACGGGGACGGGCATAGCGATCTGCCTCGGGGACAGGGGCGGCGCCCTGAAGGACGCGATGAAGACCTTGGGAGAGTACAGGTCCGCGCTCAACAGGGCCCTGGAGACGCTGACGACGGACCACCAGAGGGTCGAGCATCACGGACGGCTGATCTTGGTCAGAGGCGAGGGCGCAGTGGACGAAAGACTTCTGGGCCCTGTCATATCCATACTCACTTCGTCGCCAGGATACAAGGACAGCGTAGTCGTCGGGAGTGCGACGAGCGGCGACTCGGAACTGAAGATATCGAGCAGGGTGGGGGACGGATTCTCAGGAGAGGTGAACCTCGGCCTGCTGATGCGAGAAGCCGCCGAGTCCGTGGGAGGGGTAGGAGGGGGCCATTCGATGGCCGCGGGTGCGAAGGTCCCCGCCGCGGCCGCCAGCGAGTTCTACAGGGTCATCACAGAGCGGATGTCCCATTGAGGGTCTCCGCGGCTATGACCGTTGCATGCTCTGACGAGTCCGTGAGGCGCGCTCTTACCTCCGTACTCGCTCCGGACAACCAGGCGGTCCCGAAGGGGATGACGCTCTCCATGAAGGGCTCGGACCAGACTGTCCGCCTCAGAGTCGAGTCGGAGAGCCCCAGAAGCGTGGTGTCGACTTCCATCGCCCTCTTGCTCGACATCGAGCTATTCGAGCAGGTATGGCTTTTATCCACTGCCGCTGACCGGAGCCATCGGAGGAGGGCAAGCCCTTGATGGACATCAAGACTGTCAGAGATGATCCGAAAGCAGTCGTACGGAACCTCGAGAGGAGGGGCGCTGTTCAGAAGATCTACCTCGTGGAGGAGGCCGCGAGGGCCGACGCCGAGTGGAGGAGGCTCAAGGCCGAGGCGGACAGGCTCAGGCACAGGCAGAACGAGCTGACCTCCGCCGTCGCCGACATGAAGAAGAAGGGCCTTCCGGTAGAGGAGAAGCTCGCAGAGGTGAAGGATGTGCCGGGCAAGATCAAAGAGACTGATGCCAGGGTAGACGCACAATACTCTCGTCTGAACGCTGCGCTCATGAGCCTGCCCAACATGCTGCACGACAGCGTGCCCGATGGGAAGGACGAGACCGAGAGCGTCACCGTAAGGACCTGGGGCAAGAAGCCCGAGTTCGACTTCAAGCCCAGGGACCACATAGACATCCTCCTCTCTCTGGGAATGGTCGACTTGGAGAGGGCGGCCAAAGTGGCCGGCGCCCGCTTCTTCTTCTTGAAGGGAGACGCGGTAAAGCTGGAGCACGCCATAATGCAGTATGCAATCGACTTCCTCACGGAGCGGGGATTCACCCCGGTCGAACCGCCCTTCATGCTCAACAGGGCAGCCTACGAGGGGGTCGTGAACATCGAAGACTTCGGTCCAGTCATCTACAAAGTCGAAGGCGAAGACCTCAACCTGATCGCCACGTCCGAGCATCCGCTGGTCTCGATGCACAAGGACGAGATACTCGAAGGCAGCTATCTCCCGGCCAGATTCTGCGGGATCAGCCCGTGCTTCAGGGTAGAGGCCGGCGCGCACGGCAAGGACACGAAAGGGATCTTCCGCGTCCACCAGTTCTACAAGGTCGAGCAGGTCGTGTTCTCGAAGCCTCAGGACAGCTGGAAGATCCACGACGAGCTCGTGGACAACGTCGAGAAGATCTACCAGGCCCTCGGCATACCCTACAGGGTGGTGGCCCTCTGCTCGGGCGACACCGGGTTCATGTCGGCGAAGACCTACGACCTGGAGGCATGGCTTCCGGGCCAAGAAAACTACAGGGAGATGGCATCCGCGAGCAACGTGACCGACTTCCAGGCCCGGCGCCTGCAAATCAGGTACAGGGACAGGACGAGCGACCCGACCACTCTGGTCCATACTCTGAACTCCACCGCGGTCGTGACGCGGACGATGGTCGCCATGATCGAGAACTTCCAGCAGAGAGACGGCTCAGTGAGGATACCGAAGGCCCTGCACCCCTACATGGGGAAGACAGAGTCGTTACATCCTCAGTGAGGTTATAAGCAGGACACGGAACGGGCATCCTCGATTGCCAAAGAAGGTAGCGAAGGTAAGAGACAAGTGGAAGCTGAAGTCGTGGCTCACGGTCACAGCTTCGCCCTCATTCGGCAACGCCCCGATATCGATGGTCCCTGTTACTGACTCGGAGAAGGCGATCGGCCGGGTCATCGAAACGACCCTCTACGACATCCTGAAGCAGGACCCTCAGCACTACGCCTTCAAGCTCTTCTTCCAGATAGACGCCGTCGAAGGACAGACGGCCCACACCGTGTTCAAGGGCCACGAGTACTCCCGCGAATTCCTGCGCAGTCTGATCAGGCGCGGCTCGTCGATGTCGGACTTCATCAGGGACTACACGACGAAGGACGGATACGTCGTCAGGGTCTACTGCACGGCCTTGTCGCAGGGGAAGATGAACAGCTCGAAGAAGCACGACCTGAGGCTGATAATGGACAAGGTCATAGGAGAGAAGGCGGCGGGCATGAACTATGAGGGGTTCGTCCAGGAGCTCGTCCTCCAGAAGGTGGCTTCGGACGTGTACAACGAAGCGAAGAAGGTGACGCACCTGAGGCACGTAGGCGTAAGGAAGAGCAAGCTCATCTTCAAGCCGGAGGCGAAGCAGGCGGAGAAGCTAGCTCCTCTTGCCGCTTGATACGATCTTCACTATGTCTCCGTCCTGGAGCTTGTGCTCCGACGAAAGCCTCTTGCCGGTCTTGGCGTCCACGGCATAGAGGAACGTCTCGGCGAGTTCAGTGTGCACTGCTCGGGCTAGGTCCAGGGTGGTAGAGCCGCCCTTCATTACGAACGCGTCAGGGAGCACGGCCCCGGCCTTGTCCGACAGCTTGTTCTCGTCCTCGACCGGGTAGACCACGATAGCTTGTAACAGCCCGAAGAACGACTGATTGACTGCCTCCTGCACTCCCGTTCCTCCATAGGGCCGCATCACCTTCTCTTCCACCATCGTGAGAGCCTCAGCCTGGGCCCCCGACAGCTTCGCCGGGTCAGGGATCTCGAACTTCGCGTCGCCGGGCACGTATCTGACCAGCCCATGCTCTCCGGCTCTTCTTAGGAGCAACTCGGCCTCTGAGGCGCAGGGTACGATCTTTCGGCCAGTCTTGTTCAGCGCTTCGATGAAGCGGCCAGACGTAGGAAGGTCGGCCTTGTTAGCGGCTATGAGCGAAGGCTTGGTCATCTGGCGTACTCCGGACGCCAGCTGAAGCAGCTGGGCGTCGGTCCAGGCGCTCGGCTTCTCCGTCTTTAGGCCGAGATGAAGGGCGGCCTGCTCTATGTCTTCGACGCTCACGGAGAGTCCGGAGAGCCTGTTCGCAAGGTGCTCGACGACCTTGTCTCCCTTCTGGTCGACCATGTGGGACGCCCTCTCCCAGTCCTTTCTGAGCAGCCCATACACCCACAGGTCGAACTCACGTTCGACCATGTCTATGTCGCCCGTGGGGTCGTGCGACCCTTGGGGCGCCTTCCTTCCTTCGACGTCGGTCGATCCCGAGGCGTCCACCACGTGGATGAGCGCGTCCGCCTGCCGGAGGTCATCGAGGAACTGGTTCCCGAGTCCCCTTCCTTGGGAGGCGCCCTCGACCAGACCCGCGACGTCGACCAGTTTGACAGGGATGAGACGGACGCCGTCAACGCAGGCGGAGTTCCGGGGCTTGTCCGTCACGCCCATGACCCTGCACGCGCACTTCGTCCGGAGGTGGGCGACCCCTACGTTTGGCTGTATGGTGGTGAACGGATAGTCAGCTATCGGAACGTCCTTCAGGGTGGCAGCCGCGAAGAAGGTCGACTTTCCCACATTAGGTTTGCCGACGACCCCCACAATCATGCTCGACGCGCCTCTCCGCCCCGTTATAACCGTCAGTCCTCTCAACCAATCGTCATGGTGAGAGTCTGCGTCGTCGGTGGAGGGACTGCAGGCGTCTCAGCCGGCGCCGAAGCGGCCAGGCAAGGGGCGGAGGTTACGATATTGGAGTCGGAAGACGGGCCCACCCTTTCCAGGCGCAAGTGGCCTGACCTCCTCACGGACCCGAGAGCCTCCAGAGAGGCGTCTGCGGCAGCGCGCTGCCCGTCCGGAGTCGAGATAGAGTACGGGACCGCCGTGCACAGCCTGGCACAGGGACACCGGCTGCAGACCTCGCGGGGTCAGGTGGTCTGCGACTCGGTTGTCGTTGCAACGGGTTCGAAGTCGCTCTCCGGAGCCTTCCAAGGTACGGGGAAGTCTGGCGTCCACATTCTCTCGTCCGTCTCCTGCTATCTTGACCTGGGTTGCGTGGCCCCCTCGGTGGAGAAGCCCGTGGTGTATGGGAGGGGCCTAACCTCCCTCCGGGTGGCGAGCGCGCTGTCTGGCGGCAGAAGGAAGGTGGTAGTCCTGTCCCCTGGGGGCGTAACTGATCCGAAACTGAACCCTGCAATCGTTGGGGCTGTACGCCGAGAGGCAGAGTCGAAGGGTGTCTCGCTGCGTCGCGCCGACCACATACGGGCGCTGGGGCAGGATCGGGTCGAGGCCCTGGTCGCCGACGGGTGGACGTTCGAGTGCGACGAAGTAGCAGTCGTTCCGACCCTCGCCCCGAACCGGCCATCATCAGACCTCCCTGAGGGCCCGCACGGTTGCATCCTGACCAATTTCGGACTGGAAGCTTCGTGGCCGGGCTATTACGCGGCAGGAGGCTGTTCAGAGACGCCCTTCCCAGGCGGGCATACGGTCTCCTTGGAGGACTCGGCCGTATCCTCTGGCAGGGTCGCCGGGGCAAACGCCGCAGGAGGGTCCGTCAGGTTCACCGGAACCTGTCTCTTCGAGACCACCCTCTTCGGACTCGCCTTCGCTAGCGCGGGTCTGAGCCTGTGGGACGCTCGGGCGGCCGGCTTCGACGCGACGGAGTCGGGCTTTTCGGACCGGACGCTAGTCTGCTCTGTCGTCTCGGACAGAGAGAGCGGAAGGGTGCTCGGGGGGCAGGCGCTCGGGAAGGAAGTAAGAGGAGTGGCTCCCTCGATGCTGCTGTTCGCCTCCCGGTCGGTCAGCATCCGTTCACTCGTCTGCGGGGAGCTGGACTGTTCAACCGATATATCGCCCTTGGTTCAGGCCGTAACTCAGGGACTGAATTGGAGGCGGGGAAGAGATGGTAATGGCCCTGGTGTGCGACCCGGTCGAGACTGACCGTTTCCTGATAGAAGGGGTAGAAGTGGAATATCGCCCGACCATCACTCGTGACGAGCTGCTGCAGGTGGTTGGCCGCTACGACGCGCTGGTCGTCAGATCAAGGACCAAGGTGGACAAGGAGGTCCTCTCCAGAGCCACGAATCTCAAGCTCGTCGCGAGGCAAGGAACGGGACTCGACAACATCGACGTGGAGTTCGCAAGGTCCAGGGGAGTCACGGTGGTAAACAGTCCCGAGTCGCTCGTCGAGGCTGTCTCCGAACACGTCCTGCTGCTGATGCTCGCGATGAGCAGAAAGCTGGTCTCCGCAGACATGTCGACCAAGGCCGGGCGATGGGAGAAGAACGCGCTCGTCGGGAAGGAGCTGAAGGGCAAGGTCTTGGGGATCGTCGGAGTGGGCCGGATCGGGAGAAGGATTGCCGAAATAGCGAAGGTGATGGGCATGTCCGTCCTCGCGTACGACGTGGTTCCCATCCCTCTAGACGTCGTGTCTGGGCTCGGGCTTGGGATGGTAGGTCTGGACGAGCTCTTCGCCTCGTCCGACTACGTCACGCTGCACGTCCCTCTGACCGACGACACAAGGCACATGGTCGGAGCTCAGAGGCTGTCGCAGATGAAGCGCGGCGCGTTCCTGGTAAACACCTCGAGGGGCGGCGTGGTGGACGAGGAGAGCCTCGCGGCCGCGCTCAAGGAAGGGAGACTGGGCGGGGCCGCCCTGGACGTCTTCGAGAAAGAGCCGCCTACGGGGCCGATCCTGTCTGCTCCGAATACCATTCTGACGCCTCACATAGGGGGCCAGACTCTCGAAGCACAGACGGACGCCGTTGCTGTGATAGCTGAGAAGGTCCGCTCCTTCTTCGCCCCCACAAACTGAGAACGTTTATTTGCCGTGCGAGGTCGAGCGGCCCCGAATGCCCGCATACACCGAGATATCGAAGACATGGCAGGGTATATTCCACGAGAAGAAGGGCGACATCAGGGCTAGGGCCGTGCTGCTCCGCAAGGAGCCGGCCATGCTCAGGGTGGAGAGGCCGTGGCGGCTGGACAGGGCGCGGGCCCTCGGTTACAAGGCGAAAGAGGGTGTCGTGGTCGTCAGGATGCGCGTCTCAAGGGGCGGCATGAGGAAACAGAGGCCGGTGTCTGGGCGCAGGCCCAAGCACATGGGCGTCCTCAAGATTAAGTCGGACGTCTCCGCGCAGCAGGTGGCGGAGCGGAGGGTCTCGGAGCGCCATCCGAACATGAAGCTGCTGGGCTCCTACCCGGTGTGGCAGGACGGGATTCACGCGTGGTTCGAGTGCGTTCTCATCGACCCTCAGCACCCGGCGATAAAGGGCGACTACAACTACAGAAGGTTCCTCGGTCTCGTAGACTGAGCCCTATCTCTTCATTTCGCTGCTGTGGCCAGGAAAGATCTTCGAGCTCGGATCCACGTACGCCTTCGCTACGTTGACGGCTAACGCAGCCTGCGCGTACCCCGTGGCAATCAGATTCAGCTTGACAGTGTCGGCCGGTCCGGCTATGTCTCCGGCTACGTAGACTCCCTGTATGTTGGTCTCCATCTTCCCGTTTGACCTTATCTCACGTCCGTCTATCTCCAGACCCCAGTCCTTTATCGGCCCCAGGTCCGCCCGAAACCCAATGTTGACAAGAATGGCGTCGACGTCCAGCGTCGCTTCAGCCTTGGTCCGGTTGTCGAAGACCACGGCCTGAGTCACATTCGTCCCGTCGCCGCCCACGGTCTTCACTTCGTTGAAGAGCCTCACCTCGACGTTCGAGGTCATGAGCTCCTTGACGCTGCCCTCGTGGGCCCTGAACACGTCACGCCTGTGCACCAGCGTTATCTTCTGAGCGATGTCTTTGATGTTGAGAGCCCAGTCCACGGCAGAGTCTCCTCCTCCGACTATCAGAAGCCGCTTGCCTGCGAACGCGCTCTTGTCCTTCACGAAGTAATAGACTCCCTTGCCTTCGTAGTCGCCGGCCCCCTGGGCTTCCAACTTGTTCGGGGAGAACGCGCCCACCCCCGCTGCGACCAGCACGGCTTTGCTGTAGTGCCTCGTGCCCTTGTCGGTGCCCAGCTCGATTATGCCGTCGTTCTTGTGAAGCGTGGTGACCCTCTCCCCCAGGACCACCTCTGGGCTGTACTGGAATGCCTGCTGTACCAGGTCCTTTACGAGGTCCTTCGCGAGCACCTTGTAAAAGCCGGGAACGTCGAAGATGTACTTCTCCGGGTAGAGCACCGCTACCTGGCCTCCGGGCTGCTCCAGGGCGTCTATGATCTTCGTCTTCATCTGCCTGAGGCCCGCGTAGAAGGCGGCGAAGAGCCCCGTGGGGCCCGCGCCGATGATGGTCAGGTCGAAAACGTCGTCAGCCATCGGGTTCGGACCCGGCCGTGGGCAAACCGCGTATAAGGATTCTGAGATTCTACAACACGCCGAGCTCCGAGGGTTCCCCGGGTTTCAAGATCTCGCGCAACAGGACCGTGGCGTACTGTCCCCTCGCGAGGCTGAAGTCGAGGATCGCAGAGCCCTCCTTGAACTCTGACGCCGAGTCCGCGACGAGAAGATGAGGGACCCTGAATCCGCCCTCGGCGGAGACCTCCTGCATCCCCTTCACGTAGAAGTCGCTCGGGCTAATTCCATCGACGGCCAGAGACTCTGTCACCAGCGGGTCGAACCGCGACCCGTAGTTGCGGTACGCGAACCCGGCGATCTGGACCATGGGCTCAGCGCGGGAGGGCGCAGGCTCTCTTACGCCGTGAACCAGGGAGAGTGTCAGCCCGTTCTCCATGAGCTCGCACCAGTTGTCGCCGGGCTCGTATCGCGAAATGTCCATCCCCCTGCCCATCGCCAGGCTGAGCGTCCTGTTGAAGACGAGAGACTGATAGGCGTGGACGAAGAGCCTCCTGAGCTTGAGGGGCACGTGCCTGAGGGCTCTAACGTGGTCAGACGGGTCCTTCGCCAGGCTCCTCGCGACGAGGCGCTCCGTGTCCTGCCGCTCGGGCAGAAGCCGCATCCCCTCTTCGTACCTTCCCTCGGACAACGCGGCTCTCGCCGCTGCCGCGCCTTCGTCGTCATTCTCTCTGGGCTCGCAGAGCATGACCCTGACCGCTTCTTCGAAGTCCTCCAGCACGATGGCCTTGCCTATGTCGCTGGTCCTCGCTCCGGGGCCGCCGAACCTCTGATGGCCGAAGAAATTCGGAAGCAATCTCCTCTCCGCGAGCCCCAGCACCTCGCTGACGTTCGACTCGACCGTCGAGCAGCACTGGCGCAGCGTGACTCTGAACCTGTTCCCTAGCACAGACCCTCGAGACATCGGCTTCGGCACGTAGCCGACAAGAGTGGCCCTGAAGTTCCGACCCTCCAGGCTGCTCACACGGCGGGGACTCCTGCCCGTCGCGGTAACGTACTGGACGGCCAACGCCCTCTTGTCCTTGAGGCCGCCGAAGGTCACCTTGCTTCCAAGCGCCATCGTCAACTCCTTCTCCAGGTGGAGCGTGTCGATCGACCGCTTCTCCACCCTGAACAGCGGGAAGTAGCCAGGCAGGGGTTCGGGGGTGACCCCCTGGACATCGACCGCCTCCTCGACCATGAAGTCCTCGTCGCTGGACTTGGCCACACCGTGGCACGGGGGGCACTCGCTCGCATAGGCCTCCATCCCCAAGGCCCTCTCCCACGCTGGAGGACTCGTCATAGAAGCTTTAGTCTTCCAGTGATCTTGTCAACTTCGTCGTCGGGTGCCGGACCGATGCCGACGCACGTCGTGGTGCCCGGTTCGAGCTGGGTAAGACCGCGGTCCTGGATGATCGCTGCGGGGAGCCCAGAGCTCTTCGCCTTCTGAAAAAGTTCCTCGAGCTCCTCCTCCGACTGCACCTTCAGCACTATCTTCGCCTGCCCTCCCTCCTTCCACTCGCCGTACCACTTCGACTTCCGTCCCGACGCCTCCTCGGCCGCGGAAAGAGACGCGTGCGCCGCCTGTGCGGCCAGCTTGCCCTTCCCCATCTTGATGTCCGTCCTCACGACGATCGCCTGCTTCACGTAGCCGTCGTGATGAACGGTTATTACAAGTCCGATTAAGCCTTTGTAGCCAGTCATCCGTAGTGTCCGAGACATTCGACTTCGTGGTCGGCGGCGGCAGCATCGCGGGGCTGACGTTCGCGGCCGAGGCCTCCAAGAGGGGCATGTCTGTTCTGGTCGCGGAGGAGCACGACGAGATCGGAGAGCCTGAGAAGTGCGACGGGCTCGTGAGCCTGCGCGGCCTGAGACGCTACGGCTACCTCCCCCGCTCCGACGTGGTCCAGAACGAGATCATGGCGGCCGTCATCCACTCCCCGGGGGGAAGGCACTTCGCCATCAATGCGACCTCGCTCGAGGTAGTCGTGCTCGACAGAAGCGCATACGACAGGCAGGTGGCCAAACAGGCTGAGGCCTCAGGCGCCGTGGTGAGGACAGGCGCGAGGGTGAGGGGGACGGCACAGTCCGCGGAGGGGGTTTCGACAAAAATAGGCGAGGAAACCGTCTCGTCGAAATACTATGTTGACGCCACCGGACCGTCATCGTCCCACAGGAAGTGGATACTCCCTGCGGCCAAGTACGAAGTGCAAGGCGACTGGGTGAGCCAGCGTCTGGTCGACGTCTATCTGGACGCGGAGCGATTCCCGGGCTTCTTCGGCTGGATCATCCCGTTCGGGGGCCACCGTGCGAAGGTCGGCGCGGCGGGGAGGGGAATCAATCCCTTCAAGGCGCTCGACGACCTGATCGGGAGCAGGACGACCACCGTCACCAGAAGGGTGTCGGCGCCTATCTATGTGGGAGGACCGAAGGAGAGGTTTGTGGAAGGGAGGACCCTGTTCGTCGGAGAGTCGGCAGGACAGGTAAAGCCGACCACCGCCGGGGGGATAATGACATCGATAGGCGGGGCTGTCGTGGCGGCACGTTGGGCGTGCGAGAGCGTTCAGCGGAACGACCCGACTCTGCTCGCGAACTACCAGCGCGAATGGGGGGCCGCCTTTCTGAAGGAGATGAATTCGATGCTCAGGCTCCGGGGAGTCTTCGAGAAGCTCTCCAACCGAGACATCGAAGCCATGGTCGAGGTCATAGCCACCCCCAGGCTGGTCCTGAAGCTGTCGCAGACCGACTTCGACTTCCATGCTTCGGCTTTGCTCGGCGCCCTGGGCATACCTGGGATCATGCGCCTAGCCAAAGTGGTCGGCTCTGCAGAGGTGAGGTCGCTCGTCAGGGGCGGACGTTCCGGCTGAGGTTTTCTCAGTAATCTATATGAGCGAGCGAGGCTAGGGTCATCCAGAAATGTCGCAAGCCGCTGTCACGCTTCCGCTCTGCAACTCCTGCAACAGGCCAGTGAAGCCAGGCGAGAGGGCCGCGAAGTTCAGCTGTCCTAACTGCCATGAGACGCTGATCTGGAGGTGCGAGAAGTGCAGGAAGTTCTCCAGGCACTACAAGTGCACCAACTGCGGTTTCGAAGGTCCCTAGGCGACTCTGATGGGCTCATACGTGATAAGACTGCGGGTTCTTCCCCAAGACACCGCCACTGAGCACCAGAAGATAGTCGACTCGGTCTCCAGCAAGCTCCCTCAGGGAGTGAAGGTCAGGAGCCAGAAGGTCGAGCCGATAGCGTTCGGTCTTTCCGCTCTAGTCATCGACGTGGAGGCGCCAGAAGAGGAGGGAGTCGTGGACAAGGTCGAAGAGGCGGTCTCGACAGCCCCGCTTGTCGGCCAATACGAGCTGATGGGCGTGAGCAGGATGTCCAGCAGACTGCCACCTAGGTAGCGACGCGCGGACTGACCCGGGTCAGTCAGACTGTCTGCAGCATTTCCGGCTCCTCTGATTCACCGGCAGTCCTTTTATAGCCGGGACACAAAGCGAGCGTTGACGCTTCTCAGACGATGTGAATCCAATGCGATATCCACTAAGGTATGCGGCTTTCGAATGGCTCCAGCAGAAGAAGAGTAGCACCGACGACGAACTGCTCGAGGTCCTCAACAAGAACGGTACCAAGTGCTCCCCGGACGAACTCGACAAGCTCCTGATGCAGCTCGAAATCCTCGGCCTCGTCACGATACGCTGGGTCTCGAAGGACAAGCGACGCGTGGAGTTCGTGGAGAAGCAGGCCGAAGAGCCGCGGATGCCGAAGATCAGCGAGTAGCAAGGATAAAACCGAGCGGCCCTCGAGCGTGCCTCGCCATGGGCGTAGACTTTGGGGATTCGATCCCCCGCGAGAAGATACGGCTGGAGGACATCGCCGGCTGGAAACTCGCCGTAGACGGATACAACACCTTGTATCAGTTCCTCGCGATAATCAGGGGGATGGACGGCGGCCACCTGAAGGACTCGCAGGGAAGGGTCACTTCGCACATCTCAGGGCTGTTCTACAGGAACATCAACCTCCTCGAGCTGGGGATGAAGCTCGTCTACGTCTTCGACGGGAAGCCTCCCGAACTCAAGGCTGAGGAGATCAGGAGGCGGTCCGCCCAGCGCAACGAAGCCAAGGACCAGTACCTGAGGGCCTTGCAGGCTGGCGACATTCCGCAGGCGAGGAAGTACGCGGAGGCATCGACCGTCCTGCAGCGTGACATGGTCAGGGACGCGAAGGCCCTGCTCGACGCCATGGGGATACCCTGGGTCGACGCACCTTCCGAAGGCGAGGCCCAGGCCGCGCTGATGGCCTCAGAAGGCACGGTTAATGCGGTCGCCTCCCAGGATCACGACTCGCTCGTCTTCGGCGCTCCCATCCTCGTCCGTAACGTGACCATCTCAGGAAAGCGACGGCTCCCGAGCAAGAACATCACGATCAACGTGGTGCCTGAGCGGATATCGCTCGCCGCCACGCTCTCCTCCACAGGCCTCACGCGCGATCAACTAGTCGACTTTGCCATCCTGCTGGGGACTGACTTCAACCCGGACGGATTCGAGGGAGTGGGGCCGGTCACGGCCATGAAATATCTCAAGAAATACGGGAGACTCGAGGACATCACGGAGCTGAAGGACCGGCTGTCCGGGGTGAGGTACCAGGAGATCAGAGAGTTCTACACCCACGCCCCAGCCGTGAAGGGGGTCGACCCGGCGTGGGGCAGGATCGACAGGCAGAAGGTGGTCTCCTACCTCGTCGGGGAGCACTCCTTCTCCCGCGAGCGGGTCGAGTCTGCCCTGGACAGGATCAGGACGCGCGAGGCGGCGCAGTCGGAGTCACTCGAGAAGTGGTTCGGTTGAGCAGCAGGCCGCTTCCCACGCTCATGGACGTCGAGCTCGCCGAGTCGCGGATAAGGAAGTACATCGCGCCTACCCCACTCGAATACTCGGGAGGGATCTCAAGCATCCTCGGCAGAGAAGCCTATCTGAAGCTCGAGGCCTTCCAGCCAATCCGCGTCTTCAAGATCCGCGGAGCCCTCAACAAGCTCCTCTCGCTGAGTGACTCAGAGGTCCGGAGAGGCGTCCTCACGGCCTCGTCCGGGAACCACGGGTTCGCGATAGCCTACGCCTCCCGGCTGTTCGGCGTGAGCGCAACCATATGCGTGCCGGAGAACGTGAACCCACAGAAGCTGAACGCCATAAGGGAACAGGGGGCCCGGGTCATCAGGGCGGGCCGCGGCTATGACGAGACCTATCTGCACGCAGTTTCCGTAGCCTCGAAGAGGGGCCTTACTTTCATCCACGCCTTCGACGACCCCGACATAATAGCTGGACAGGGGACCTGCGGGCTCGAGATCGCTCGGCAACTCCCTGACCTGGACGCGGTGGTCGTGGCCATAGGCGGGGGAGGGCTGATTGGAGGCATAGCCCTCGCAATCAAGGAGTCGCTCGACGGCGCGTCGGTGTTCGGAGCCGAGACCGTTGCGATTCCGTCGATGTACGAGTCTGTCCGCAGCAAGAGAGTGGTCAAGGTCGTTCCGAAGAAGACGATAGCGGACGGGATGCAGGCCTCCAGCCCCGGTCGCCTCACCCTGGAGGCTTCTCAGAAATACGTGGACAAGATCGGGCTGGTGACGGACGAAGAGATAGAGGATGCGATCTTCGACCTTCTCAGCAGAGGCCGCGTACTGGCCGAACCGGCGGGCGCCTCGCCCCTGGCCGCGATGAAAGGGCCATTGAAGAAGGAGGATGGCCAGAAGGTCGTCCTGGTCGTCAGCGGAGGCAACATATCCCTCGACCTGTTGAGTTCGATACTCAGGCGAAGATTGAAGCGAAGCTCCTGAAGTCCTTCGCCGTCAGGAAAGGGTTGGAGTCCGCCTCCTCTGCGAGGCTCCTGTTCTTGACCTCGCCGTAGTCGTGGCCCGGGTACATCATGGTCGCCCTTGGAAGTCTGAGGATGACGCCGTGGATGCTGTTGAAGATGGCTTCGGCGTCCTCCCTCTCGAACTTCCCTATTGATCCCACAAACAGCGTGTCACCGGTGAAAACGTCGCGCCCGTCGAAGAGGCAGATGCTGTCAGACGAGTGACCGGGAGTGTAGAGGACGCGCACCCTGGCGTCGCCCAGTTTGATCTCCTGC
>JASIEW010000044.1 GCA_030045755.1 Nitrososphaerales archaeon | reverse complement strand
GATGAGGAAGAAGACCATCCTGGCAAGCCTGCTGTCGGTGTCAGGCCTCAGTTCGTCCAGGGGGACTCCCGCGCGGACGCCCGACGCGATGCGGGAAAGCAGGGCGTCGAACTCCCTCCCATACCTGTTCGCGGATGCCGCGTCGACGACCGCTCTGGCGAGGTCGTAGTCCTGCCGCTTGTACTCCATCATGTCCTTCGTGAAGGCGGGGAGCGCCTCCTCCACCCCTCGCATCGCCCTGAGCTGCTTCCTGACCGACGCGCCGTATGCTAGGTAGAACGCGAGCAGGACAGCCGCCGCACCGACCCACGCCTCCTTCGTGAGCAGCCCTGCCCCCAGCGCCGGGACGGAGACAGCCGCGGAGAGCAGGAGGTTTCCTTTGACCGCCCCATCTCCTGCCGGCTGCGTCCTCCCGGCGAGGACGATGGTCATGGCCGTGAACAATGGGATGCCCAAGCCCACGTAGGCGAGCAAGCCCTCGGCCGAGTATCCGGGAGAGAAGGCGCCTACGACCAGCAGCAGGAGCGGGATGACCCCGAACAGCGTTATCATCACCGTTCCGACTATCCCTACCCTGGCGATGTACCTCGACCAGGCGTCCTCGACCTCTCTCAGCAGCGACCCGCTCTCCCCCGCGAGGTACTCGGGGACGTCGCCTCCTGTCCTGACCTTGCTCGTGTAGCCGTTCAGGAACTCCGAGAACTTCCTCGAGGGGTGCCGGGAGGCGAGCCTCTCCAGCGAGTCGTTCGGGTTCATGCCGAGGATGGTGACGTCACGCCGGACGATCATGGCCTCCTTCTCTATCGACTCGAAGATGCCCCTCCCGACGACCGAGTCCAGGATCGGGTAGAGCGAGACGCCCGCGCCTCCCAGGATGTTGACGAGGACAGAGAACAAGGGGAGCTCTCTTTCGACTCCCTCTCGCCGCTGCGACGCTCTGTCGTTCAGTCTCATGTCCGGCCAGAAGAAGACCGGGAGAGGGACCAGGCAGACGAGCGCCAGGGGTGTCCAGACTGCGACTCCCAGCGCGACCCCGGCCGGGACTGACACGGAGGCGGCCAGCAGCGTCTCGGCGAGCGACCTCGTCGACATGGAACGCGCGTTCCCTACTTCTCCCGCGCGGGCCAGGAGCGCCTGCAGCCTCTCGGACTTGCGCTCCGCGACTCGCCTTAGCGGTCCCTTCCTCTCTACTTGGGCCACGTAGTGGTCCAGTAAGGTCTTCATGGCTCCAAGACGAGAGCCTGCATCTCCTGCCTGGCGAAGTCCCTGACCATGGACGATATCGACTCCGGCGAGGCGTCGCCCCCCGATGCTCGCGCGAGGCATGCGGCCCTTGAGGTAAGGCTCGTCTGTACTCTGGCCGGGGTCCAGCCGAAGCTGCGCGCTATCTCCCCAAGTCTGTAGCTTCTGTCCACCACTTCGGCGGGCGTGGTGGGCGCGAACGAGTCCGTCCTCGGGTCGTAGCCGAACACGTTGATCACCTCATGGCCGTTCGTCCCGACCGGCTTGACCTCGTCGACGCTGACCACCCTTCTCACCACCCTCCCGTCGTTCAGCACTATCTTCCTGGTCGTGGCTATCGCTGTGATGTCCCGGACGTGTCCCTCCGCGAACTTCATGGGAGGGGTAGTGAGGCGCTGCACGCACCTCTCTGCGTTCTCCGCGTGAATCGTGGTCATCGTCGAGAAGCCGAGCGTGATCGCGGCCGCCAGGGTCTCCGACTCCTCGCCGCGCATCTCGCCCAGGCTGAGTATGGTGGGCGAGAACCTCAGTGCGAGCTTAAGGAGCTCGGGCAGGCCATATTCGTACCGCTGAGACGAAGGCGACAGCCCCGCCCTGTGATACCTGGTCTTCATCCTCTGCCAGTGCAGGTGTTCCGGGAGGCTGATCTCGAGGACGTCCTCCGCCGTGACCACCTTCGCCTTCGGGTCGATCAGCGCGAGTATCGAATTCATCAGGGTCGTCTTCCCGGAGTTCGTGTCTCCGGCTATCAGGACGTTCGTCGTCCTCTCCAGCAGCAGCCAGAAGTAGGAAGCCATCAGCACCGAGAGGGTCTTGTGGTTGTACGCCTCCTCGTAGGACAGAGGAGGGCCCGACGGCGGGGCGGGCTCGATAGGGCGCCACCTGGGCGCCTCGGGGGAGGTCAGGTTGACGAGCGTGAAGGGCTCTTCCTTCTGCTTCCTGATGGAATAGGTGGACCCTGGCCTGGTTATCTCGTCTCCGAGGGTGGCCGTCACTCGTCTGTCCGAGGGCCCGTGTAGCGTCACTTCAAGCGAAGGTTGGGCCAAGGAGACCGTCGTACCTCCGAACTGGGCCAGCCGCCGGACGAAGGCCTGGAGCCTTTCCTCGCTGGGGTATCGGACGTTCGTTTCCATGAACGCGTACTCGCTGAAGTCTCTGTGCAGAAGTCGGACCGGCTTGTCGTACCGGGTCAGGGAGATCTCCTCGATCCTGTCGTCGTTGACCAGCGGGTCTATCTCCCAGAAGCCTAAGAACTCGCGGAGCAGGAAGAAGAGGATTTTGTCCTCGGACGCCTTGAGGGCGCCCGCGGTCCCCATCTCATCGGAGATGCTTTCGACATATGCCCGGATCACGTCTTCCGGCCGCCCTGTGGCGTCCGCTGGAATCGAGTCAATCAGGTTCTTCTTCAGGACGGAGACGGCTGCGGCCTCTCTGTCGTCGAGCTCCGGGAGCTTGACCAGGTATTTTCCCAGGCCCTCGTCGTCCACCACGAAGACTTCGGCTGAGGAGTCAGGCCCGCCGTTCTTGGGGACCCTGTAGGTGTCGAGGACGCTGCCGATCAACTTAGGCGGGGGAGGCAGCTTGAGTGGGCCAGGGCCGGTCGCCTCCTTAGGTCGCGCTTTCGAGCTCAAGCCCAGTCCGAACAGGCGCGCCAACGTTCCTAGAGCTCTTGGCGGCTATTAAGCGCCAACCTGGCTCGAAAGGTCCCAGGCAATTGCAAAGCGCGTGAGGTGCTTCTGCTCCCCCCTCCACTACGGTGAAAAGTGAATCGCGTGCAGGCATGGATTGATACGCCGGCAGGTTCCTTTCAACCAACTCTCCCCTAATATTATGAAAATATCGTGAGAAGCCATATTAGGGAGGCAGGCCAAAAATGGCCTATGAGCAAGACGGAGACGAGCCAGTCCCAGAAGCCGGCCCATACGTGCGGCCTGTGCGGGAGACGGCTTGGGGTGGGGTTCTACTACACCTGCCACGTGTGCGGACGCAACTACTGCTACGCCCACATCCCCGTGAAGTGCTCTCACAAGCCCGTCACGAGTCCTAATCTGACATTTCCATCCAGAATCCCAAGGTAGACGGATGGCCAAGAGCCACGGTTTCAGGGGATCCTTCCTTCTCGGCTGGTTTGCAGCTTCGCGTCCCTGGGAAGCGATATTAGTCGTGCGACAGCCAGAACACCCGACTTGAAGGTGTACCTGGCGGTCCCCATAGTGGCAAACCGCTCGATAGAGAGGGCGAAGCTGATGGCCAAGGCGATACGAAACAGGGGGCACGAGGTGACCTCTCCTTGGGTCCTGGAGAGACCGGCCGAGGCTGGCAGGTCGACCATAGACGTATTCGAGAGAGACATGAAAGGCTCCGAGGGCTGCGACGTAATGGTGGCCGACGTCACGACCCCCAGCACCGGGGTGGGGATGGAGATCATGGCTGCGTACAAGGCGGGCAAGAGGGTGATAGTCGTGGCCAAGAAAGGAGTACCTTTCTCAACCATGCTGCTGCACATGGACGGAAAGGAGACCCTCGAATACGGGTCCGAGCCGGAGATCTACGAGGGGCTGATGCGGCTGCTCGCCTGACATGTTCTTAAGGCGAACCTAAACATCAGATGCACATTGAAGAAAGAAGTCCGTTCCAGAGACGCTCCCTCTCCCGTCGGGCCCTACTCGCAGGCAGTGGAGGCCGGTGCCGTGTACTGCGCAGGCCAGCTCGGGCTCGACCCTTTGACCGGCAAGCTCGAGGAAGGCGCCGTCGCCCAGACCTCGAGGGCCCTCAGGAACATCGAAGCGATCCTCGGTGCCGCTGACCTCTCCCTGATGGACGTGGTGAAAACGACCGTATTCCTCACAGACCTGTCCGATTTCCAGGCGGTGAACGAAGAGTACGCGAAGCACTTCTCGCCCCCCTATCCGGCCAGGACGACAGTCCAGGCAGCCGCGCTCCCCCGGGGAGCGAAGGTCGAGATCGAGGCCGTCGCCGCCAGATAGGGCCTAGGTCGTCCGGGCCTTCCTGTAAGGGCCCCTGCCTCTCTTCCTCGCCTTCTTCTTTCTGTCGGACCCGGTGAGCAGGCGGGCCTCACCATCGGTCATTTCTTAGCGGTCCTCGCGAAGGCGAATATGCTCACCATGCCTGCGACCCTGAACGCTATCTCCTTGAACGCCTGCGCCTCCGGAGAGTCTGGCTCGGACGCCACTATCGGCGACCCCGTGTCCGAGTGCTTCCTTATCTCTGTGGCGAGCGGCACGGCCCCGAGGAAGTCCACACCCCAGTCGGTCGCGACCCTCCTACCGCCGCCCGACGAGAAGACCTCCGACCTCTCGCCGCAGTGGGGGCACACGAAGTAGCTCATGTTCTCGACGACGCCCAGTATGGGCACGTCCAGCCTCTTGAACATCGCCAGCGCCTTGGCCGCTATCCCGAGGGCAGCGTCCTGCGGGGTCGTGACTATGAGGACACCGCCGAGGGGTACCGTCTGGGCGAGGGTGAGAGAAGCGTCGCCGGTTCCCGGGCCGAGGTCGGCGACGAGATAGTCCAGGTCGCCCCACTCCACCTGGGTGAGCAGCTGTCGGACTGCTCCCGCCACCAGCGGGCCCCTCCAGATGACCGGGGTCTGCATCGTGTAGAAGAAGCCCAGAGAGGCCACCTTGACGCCATGGGCCACCGGGGCCCTGATCACCTCGTCCACCACTTCTGGCTTGTCCTTCACCCCCATCATCAGAGGGATGCTGGGGCCGTAGACGTCGGCGTCCAGGATGCCCACCTTCGCGCCCGTGGCAGCCAGAGCCACGGCCAGGTTCACCGTGACCGTGGACTTTCCGACGCCGCCCTTACCGCTCGCCACAGCCACGACGTTCTTCACCCCCTTGAGCACCTCGGACTGACCGTAGTCGCGGGTCGCGAAGACCACGGCTCCGGTCTTCATCTCGACCTTAGTCACTCCCGGGAGGGCAGCAACTGCTTCCCTGGCCGCAGTCTCGAGGCGGTCGCGCAGAGGGCACGCCGGAGTCGTGAGATTGAGAGTGAACGTCACCACGTCTCCCTTCACTGACACTCCCTCCACCATGTGGAGAGAGACTATGTCCCTGCCCAGCTCAGGATCCGCGACTTGCGCGAGGGCCCCTAGAACCTCCTCCTTGCTGGGCATGGAGCGTCCGGACGCTCGGCGCGTATTAATGTGTAGTCGGCCCTGCT
>JASIEW010000003.1 GCA_030045755.1 Nitrososphaerales archaeon | reverse complement strand
CGCCGACCGGGCCGCCTGCCCGGGTTGACAGGGGCGTACAAGTCCTTCCACCTTCCGGAGTCCAAGCCTCACTATGCGAGGCAGAAGGACGTTCACACAGAGCACATCAAGGTAGAGCTCGCGATCGACTTTGGTACGAAGAGCGTATCCGGGTCGTGCACCCTCACTGTAAGGCCGGCCAGGCCGGGCCTGCGACGGTTCTCCTTGGACGCGAGCGGCCTCGACGTCAAGAGGGTGGTCCTCGACGGGGCGCCCTTGGAGTTCGAGCACGACGGCAGCGTCCTGACCTTGACCCTCGCCAGCGCTCTGACTGGGACCCACGCGGTGCGGGTGGAGTATAGCGCGACTCCCGAGGAGGGAATCTACTTCACGGAGCCGAGCAAGGAATACCCCCAGAAGGAGACGCAAGCGTGGTCCCACAACGAAGCGGAGTTCGCCAGATACTGGTTCCCGTGCTGCGACAGTCCTAACGAGAAGTCCAGCAGCGAGCTGATTCTCACCGTGCCAGCCGAGTACAGGGTGATCTCAAACGGCAAGCTGGTTTCAGAGACTGTTGGCGACAAGACGAGGACGTTCCATTGGAGGGAAGACATCCCTCACTCCTCGTACCTTACCTCGTTCGTCGCGGGGAAGTTCGGCGAAGTCGTCCAGGAGTCGAACGGCCTGAAGCTCCGCTACAATTTCCCTGAGTCGAAGAGGGCGGACGTCCTCAGGTACTTCGGGGAGACGCCCAAGATGATCGAGGTGTTCGAGTCGCTCACAGGGGTGAAGTATCCTTACGCGAAGTACGACCAGACGACCGTCGAGGATTTCATCTACGGTGGGATGGAGAACCTCAACGCGACGACGCTCGCGATGTCGTACTATCCTGACGCCGCCTCCGAGGAGGACTTCCAGGTCTCATATGCCTCTCCTCAGGTGAACGCCGTCAACCTCGTGGCGCACGAGCTCGCGCACCAGTGGTTCGGGGACTTGGTGACCTGCGCCGAATGGTCGCACGCGTGGCTCAACGAGGCCTTCGCCACCTACTTCCAGGCCCTCTACCTCGAGAGGACGCGCGGGAAGGACGAGTTCAGGTGGGACCTCGGGAAGATGGCCGAGCAATACCTCGGAGAAGACGAGTCCGACTACAGGAGGCCGATAGTGGACAACCGCTACGTCTTCCCCGACGACGTCTTCGACTACACCACCTACGAGAAGGGCGCGCTCATGCTCCACGAGCTCAGGCACTACATGGGAGACGAGCCCTTCTTCAAGGGGATCGGCGAATATCTGAAGGCTTACTCCTTCCAGAGCGCGGAGAGCCACGACTTCCGCAGGTCCTTGGAGAAGACTACCGGTCTCTCCTTGCAGGAGTTCTTCGAGCAGGCGTTCCTCAAGCCCGGCTACCCGGAGTTCGAAGTGAACTACTCGTGGGACGAGGACGGGAAGGTCGCCACGCTCGCCGTCAAGCAGGTGCAGAAGCTGGAAGACGGCACCCCGGTGTTCAAGCTTCCTTGCGACGTGGTGTTCTACGTGGACGGCCAGAGGCTCAAGAGGAGAGTCGCGCTTTCCTCTGCCGACCAGTCTCTGTCCTTCTCGCTGCCGTCCAAGCCTTCGATAATCGAGCTCGACCCTGAGCACTGGCTCCTGAAGAAGGTCAAGTTCGAAAAGGGGGCAGACATCCTGCAGAACCAGCTCCAAGAGAGCCAGGACTCTTCGAGCCGGGCGGACGCGGCCAAGGCCCTCGGGAAGTTCAAGTCGTTCCGGACGGTCCAGTCCCTCAAGGAAGCCGCGATGAAGGACCAGTACTGGCACGTCAGGTCCAGCGCCCTAGTCGCCCTCGGCGAGATAGGGACTCCTGAAGCTCTCTCCGCGCTCGCGGAGATAGGCCTGCCGAAAGACAGGAAGGTCAGGCGCGGGCTGGCCGCCGCCTTGGGAGGCTTCAGGGAGGAAAAGGCGCGCGACATGCTGGTGGGCCTCCTAGGCGGAGACGAGAGCCCGTACGTGCGGTGCGAGGCCGCTCTTTCGCTTGCAAAGTCCTGGCCCGAGGGAGCGCTCCCCAAACTGAAGGAGGCGATGCAGGTCCGATCACCCAACGAGACGCTGGGGGAGGCGTGCCTCGAAGCGATGGGCAAGCTGAAGGATCCGGAGGTCAGCGCTATCATCAGGGACAATCTGGCCTACGGCAAGCCGACGAGGGTCAGGCTCGGCGCGCTGAAGGCGATAAAGGGGAGAGGTGCGGTGCTGGACGAAGAGGTCCCACTGCTGAAGGAGATGATCCTCCACGACAAGGAATTCAGAATGAGGCTCTTCGCGCTCTCTGAGATCATCAGGCACTTCGGGGACAGGAGGTTCGCAGAGGCGGTCAAGACAGCTTCCGAAACGGACCGCGACCCGAGAGTGCGGCGCATGGCCCTCGAGACCTTCTATGAGCTCAACGCGTCCCTCGAATCCTCTGCCGCGCTCTCCAAGCTCAGGGGAGAGGTGGAGGAACTGAAGGAAGAGAACAGGCGTCTCGCGAAGCCTTCGGCCTGAGCCTACTCCAGGCTCTTTCTGGGACTGTCGCCGTGGGACTTGGTCACCCGGGACTGCTTAGACGACAGCATCCTCCTCATCTTCGGGCCCATCAGGTCGAACACCTTGGCCACGTTGTACCCAGACTCCGTGAAGGCGTGCCTGTCGCGGGGGGTATAGACCTCTACAGACACATCATACCTCGCGTGGTCCTTGGACGCCTTCTTCGACTTCACGACCGCGCGTATCTCCTCGATGAACGGGTAGACCTTGCAGAGCTCCTCCGACAGTCTTTCGAACTTCATCTTGGCCTCTGCGGCTTCGATCGGCTCCTCGGGGAGACCGACGATGTAGTAGGGCGCGCCGTCTTCGCTCGGCATGAGGACGGTGCGCTTCGACCTGACCCGCTTTTTATTGGTTCCTGAAGGAAAGACCGAACTCGGCTAGATTCCGAGGACTCGGGGGAGCTCAGACAGCGAAGCTATCACGTCTTCCGCGCCAGACTCTCTCAGGCTGTCCGCCGAGTAGTTCCCCGTCGCGACGGAGATCACCCTGATGCCGGCCCGCTTCGCGGCGACGACATCGTAGACCCCGTCTCCGACGTAGCACACAGAGCCGGGGCGCAGCCCCAGGACTGCGACAGCCTTGGCGAGTCCGTCGGGTCTGGGCTTCATCGCCTCTGTATCGTCGCGGGTGAGGACAAACTCGAAGAACTGGGTGACTCCGACGTCCGTCAGGACCTTCGTGGCGGCCGTCCTGCCGCTGTTAGTCAGGATGGCGAGCCTGACCCCCTTCGCCCGCAGCAGCCCGAGCACCTCGCGGACCCCTGGAAGCAACGACGCCGACGCGGAGCCCTCCGCCTCCAGTTCGTCGAGGACAGCGTACATCCTCTTCCTGACTTCGAGGCCGGCGGCGCCCCGGCCCGAGACTGACTGGCGCAAGGCTGAGTCGACCATCTGCTGTATCGGCGTCGACAGGTCGAGCCCCTGGGTACTCAGGCCGGAGCCGGACAGCTCTGCCAGCAGGGCCCTCCTTGCGCCCACAGCGTCGAACCTGAAGCTCACGAGCGTCCCGTCAAGGTCGAATACGGCAGCGGCAGTCAATTCGGCTAGATCTTCTTCTTGGAGAAGAGAAACAGTATAGCGATCCCAGCTATTCCGATGGCTATCGCGAGGATGGCGAATGCGGCCAGTAGGTCGGGCCCGGACTGGAGTGCAGGCGGCTGGAACTCCAACGTTACGTCTTCAAAGCAAGTTTGTATATATCCGTTCTCGGGCGACCAAGAAACCGGAGGTTGCCAAGAGAATGTCACTCCTGTTGACCATCGTCGGACTGGTGATGCTGGCCGCCGGAACGATCATCTTTCTGAGGCTCCACAGGGCGCTGGCCAGGTCGAGGCGGACCGCCGGGACGGGGGCGATCCGCGGGAGCCTGCGAGCGCCGAGCAGAGACATCCCTTGAAGCCTCGACTGACGTGCTATGGCGGGGTCGGAGAGATAGGCGGCAACAAGTTTCTACTCGAGGACAGAGACGCGAGGGTCCTCCTTGACTTCGGGACAGGCTTCTCCGAGGGGGCGGACTACTTCGACTCCACAGTCAAGCCGCGCGGCGTAAACGGCGCGGGCGACCTTTTCGAGTTCGGGATCCTCCCCGAGCTTCCCGGAGTCTACTCGGAGCGCTCGCTGCAGAACACTGCGATGAAGTACGTCGAGCCTGAGATAGACGGCGTCGTCCTAAGTCACTACCACTGGGACCACGTCGGCAGGATAGGCTATCTCGACCCGAAGGTGCCGGTCTACTGCGGGAAGACCACAGCTCTGATTCATGAAGCATGCAGCGAGACCTCAGGGTCTCCCCTCGACGACCACGAGCTGAGGACGTTCAGGACGGGTGACAAGTTCGAAGTGGGCGGCATCGAGTTCCGACCGGTTCACGTCGACCACTCGATACCCGGGACTTACGGTTTCGTCGTGTACACCTCAGAGGGCCCGATGGTCTACACCGGAGACTTCAGGTTCCACGGCCCTGCCGGCCACATGACAGAGGACTTCATCGCGGCCGCCAAGGACTCGAACGCCTCCCTCCTTCTGACGGAGGGCACCCGCGTCAGCGCTGATGAGGACGGCTCTCCGAACACGAGCGAGGAAGAAGTGTCCAGGCGCGCCGTCGAAGTGGTCGAACGCAGCGAGAAGCTTGTCTTCTCCACTTTCAGGGGAAACGACACGGACAGGATAAACACGTTCGACGGCGCCGCGCGCAAGTCCGGAAGGAGGCTGGTCGTCTCGATGAAGACCGCGGTCCTCCTCGACAAGCTCAAGCAGGACGGGGGGCTCAGGGTGCCCGAGGTGGGCCGGGACGTCGATGTCTATGTGAGGAGGAAGAGGAGCGGGAGCCTCGATGACTCGGACTATTTCCCCTGGGAGCGTCGCTTCCTGGCGGACGGCATGTCTGCAAAGGAGGTCAGGAGACGACAGAAGGATGTCTTCCTCCACCTCGAGGTGTACAACTTCCCTGAGCTGATCGACATCAAGCCGGAGGAGGGAGGGACGTACATCCACTCTGCGACCGAGGCGTTCAACGAAGAGGGCGAAAGGGAAGACGACCTGATAAGGAACTGGGTCGACCACGTGGGCTTCTCCTACCACCAGCTTCACGCCTCAGGGCATGCGCCGATGGAGGAGGTAGGAAGGCTCGTCAACGAGGTCGGAGCGAAGCGCGTCGTGCCCGTTCACACGGAGCACCCTGAACTGTTCGACGGGTTCAGGAAGGGGGCGAGGTGGAGTTTGGAGGTCCCTGTCAAGGGCAAGCCCGTGGCAGTGAGCCGAGACGACTAAATAGCGAACGAAGGGGTCTTCAGCCGTTGCAGCGTCAGAAGTGGGCGCCGAGCAGGTGGAACCTCGAAGACGTCGTCCCCGGCGAAGCTGATGGCGTCATTGCGAAGTCGACCAAGGAGCTCACGGCGGGGGCGGAGGCTTTCGAAGCGGTCAGGGGCAAGCTCGCTGGACTTGGCAAGAAGGAGCTGGTGGACGCGCTTCGGATGTACGAGAAGCTCGCCGAAGGTCAGTCGAGGCTGACGGCCAGGGCCTACATGGAGTACTCTGCGAACACGGGGGACCAAGGCGCGAAGTCGAGGCTGGACGCCGCGGAGGACCTCCAGGCTCGGACCGAGAACCGCATCCTGTTCTTCAAGGTCTGGTGGACGCTCCTGGACGACCGGAAGGCGGCCAGTCTGATGCCCGACGACCCGGACTTCAGGTACTTCCTCCGACGATGGCGGGAACAGAGGCCGCACATCCTCGACGAGAAGGTGGAGCAGGCCATCAACCTCAAGAACGTGACCGGCTTCTCCGCATGGTCGCACTTCTACGACAGGACGGTCGCGGGGTTCAGTCTGACGGTCAACGTCAGGGGTAAGCCGCTCGCCGACTCCTCGGGCAGGCCGAGGAAGATGGTGGTCGAAGAGGTGACGAAGCTCTTCCACTCCCCCGACCCAGACGCGAGGGAGGGCGCGTACAAGTCGATCCTTCAGAAGTACGCCGAAAACGGGCAGTCCCTCGGAGACGTCTACCGAACTATAGTGAGGGACTGGAAGAACGAGCAGATCTCTTTGCGGAGCTTCCAGACGCCCATAGCCTCCAGGAACCTGGAGAACGACGTCCCGGATGAGGCCGTCCAGACGCTTCTCAAGACCTGCAGGAGCGAATCCAGGGTCTTCCAGGAGTTCTTCAGGGCGAAGGCGAAGATGATCGGGATGAGGAAGATGACCAGGTACCACATCTACGCGCCGCTGTCGATAAAGGAGAGGAAGGTCAGCTACAACGAGGCCGTAGGAGACGTGTTCGACGCGTACGAGGAGTTCGACCCGGAGTTCTCTCGCCTCGCGAGGAGGACGTTCGAGGCCGGGCACGTGGACTCGGCCCCCAGGCCGGGAAAGAGGAACGGCGCCTACTGCTACGGCTTCGCTCCCGGCACGGTCCCGTACATGTTCCTG
>JASIEW010000043.1 GCA_030045755.1 Nitrososphaerales archaeon | reverse complement strand
AAGAGATGTACGAGCCCCGCTGCAGAAAGTGCTACCAGCCGCCCGAGTGACGGAAGAGACTAGCCCAGGCCGCCATGTTTCCCAGTCACGACCAGGCTCAGCACGTCCTTGCCCTTCATCGGGCCCAGCGAGCCCTTGGCGGAGTTCCTCTCAGTGAAGCGCATCGCGTCCCCCTTAGCCGAGGTCGTGACCATCAGCGGGACCGGGTCAGCGGAGTGCATCTTCAGCGTGCATGGCGTCGCGTGGTCGCACGAGACCCCGACGACTGACTCTCCGAGAGTGTCCACGACGCCTGAGAAGAAGTCGCTGTCGATGGACTCGATGCACTTCTTCTTGCCCACCCCGTCGCCGTCGTGGCCGAACTCGTCTGGGCCCTTCAGGTGCACGTAGACGACCGTGCCCTCCCTGAGCTCTGACGAGAACAGCCTAGCCTTCTCCCGGATGTCGCGCCTGTCCTTGATCGGCACCATCTTCATGCCCACGAGTCGCGCTATCCCCACCTCGGCAGGCATCTCCACGAGCGCCGTGCCGTTCATGCCGTACTTCTCCGAGAACGAAGGGACGTCGGGCAAGTGGTCTCCCGGGTCGCGCAGGAGGACGCAGTTCGCGGGAAGCTTGCCCTCCGCGATGCGGCTCTTGTTCACGTCGCTCGCCGAGAGAACCTTCAGGCTCTTCAGCGTGAACTCGTTCACCAGAGCGGCCGCCCTCCTCGCGCCGCGCGTTGCGGCATCCGGTTTGCACTCCAGCACGGACTCGTTGGGGCTCGTCTTTTTCGCGGCGCCGAAGCCTCCGACCCTGGCATAGGCGGGGTCTGTGTTTGAGATCTCGGCGGAGAGGGCTCCGTCGCACTTTATCAACAACACCCCCCTGTATGACACTGTGGCCCTGAAGTCGAATTCGGCCCCCTTCAGCTCGACTCCCCTGACGTCCTCGGCTAGAGCCTCAGCCTCCTCCTGGGTCAGGTCTCTCCCGGCCCTTCTGTCCACGATCCTCCTTCCCCTGACGGACGCGAGGTTCGCCCTGAGGGCGAGGTCCCCGGGTCGCACGACGAGCCCGGACCCGACCGCCTCGACCACGCCCCTGCCCGGGTAGCCCTTGTCGAAGGAATACCCCAGCATGTTGAAGACAGCTATGTCGGACTCCGGAGCGACCCCCCTCCTGACCGTCACCACGCTGCCGAGCCTGGACCTCCTCGCAATCTCGTCCATGTTCGGGGTGTACGCCGCCTCCAGAGGCGTGGTATAGTTCAGCTCAGGGTCGGGTCTGTCTCCGCAGCCATCCAGCAGGACGTACCCGACCTTCATCTGTGACCGGGGTGGGGCGGTGTCGTTATCTTCCTTTCGTGCCCGGCCCGCCGGCGCGACCGCCTGTCGGTATGACGGCCCTTTTCTGCTCTAAACTCTAATAGTACGACCCGGAGCAAGTCGGGCCGTTGGTGGAGATCAGGAAGGACTACTTCACTGAGAAGCTCTCGATAATTCTGCCGGACAGGGGGCTCAAGCCTGGTCAGTCGATCCCGTCAAAGCAGGAAAAGTGCAACTACTGCGCGGGCAACGAGGAGATGACGCCGCCGGCGGACCTCGTCTTGGTCAAGCGCGGCGACACCCTCCTGAAGCAGACCGACTCCGAAGGGGACGTCGTGAAGAACTGGTCGGTGAGGATATTCCTCGCCAAGAACCCGATAGTCACGCCCGATGCGCCGGCTTCTTACAGCGACCCGCCTCACTACAGCGAGCCCGCAATCGGCTACCACTACGTGCTGGTCGCGGGGCCCAAGCACGACCAGGCATTCCCTAAGATAGACGTCGAGCAGTGGACGAACATACTCGCTTCCCTTCAGGACAAGGTGAGGTGGCTCTACTCCCAGAAGGGCGTGAGCTACGTTCTGGTGTATGCGAACAGCGAAAAGGACGGGGCCCCGACCGCGGTCCATCCCAGCATACAGATCCTGACCACGCCCCGGGTTCCGCCTGTCGTCGAGGAGGAGGCTAACACTGTGCAGTCGTCGCTCAACGACCTCGGAATATGCCCGATGTGCCAGGTCGTGGCCACCGAGACGGGGGGGCCGAGGCAGATCCTGGCCACGGATTTCTTCATCGCTTTCTCCCCGTGGGTCTCGACGAGGTCGTACGAGTTCTGGATCTACCCGAAGCGGCACATGACGAGCATACTCAAACTGTCGCAGAAGGAGATGATGGACCTCGCGCTCATGCTCAGGTCCACGCTGGGAGGCATGGCCAGGGCGCTCGACTCCCAGACCTTCTCAATGGTCTTCCACAGCTCGTCCGAGAAGAAGACCACGAAGCAGATCCACTGGCACATCGAAGTCTTTCCCAAAGGAGCGCAGCCTGGCGGGCTGGAGGTCGGCGGAGGGGTCTATGTCAACGACGTCTCACCTGAGGCGGCGGCTCAGTTCCTGGGGGCGAGCTCCAGGAAGGAGCTGGCGCAGCTGGTAGGGATAAAGTGAACTACTTCTTCAGCTCGTCCAGGAGCCTCGTCGGGGACGGGTCTCTTCCGAGTCCGAGCGCCACGTAGTACGCGGCCATGTCTAGCCTATAGACCATGGTCATGAGCTGGGACAGGCTGCTCGCGCCCCTCCCGTTCACCTGGACGGGGTCGCGCCCCATTTCCGCAAGCATTCCTATCATCCTGTCTGTGACCAGCTTCTCTCTGCGGTCCTCGAGCGTGTGCCTCAGAAAGACCGGCAGGAACTCGACACTGGGGTCCTCCCAGGCCTCAACTTCGTTGTGGAAGACCTCCGGGATCATGTCGAAGTAGGAGTGCTTCTTCGCGTTCTCGTTGAGTATGCTCTTGAACCTCACGGCCACTCCCTTAGTGACGCCCGACCCGTAGACGGCCGGCGTCCTGGTCAGGAGTCGGGCAGCGAGCGACTTCGCCGGGTTCGACTCTGTCGGAGTGCCGAGCCCGATGCTCTTCGCCTCGGCCCTCATCCCTGAGATGGCGTCCTTGGTCTCTCCTTCGGTCTCCACCCCCGTCGCCTTGCCCGCCACCGCGACGCAGGCGAATGCCATGTACGGGAGGAGGTACCTGGGCGCCAGCGCGACGGGCGCCGCTATGTGCGGGACGCCTAGCTCTTTCGACACTTCCACCAGCCTGCCCCCGGAGGAGATGGAGACTGCGTCGGCGCCCCTGTCCAGCGAGGTCCTCAGCATCGTTATGGTCTCCGCGGTCTGGCCGGACGCGCTACATGCAATCGCAAGCGTCCCTCTCATGTCGCTGACCGGAACCGCCCCCTTGAACACGCCCATCTCGACTCCCGGGCGTCCGGTGAGCCAGCCTGCGGCTATGTCGCCTCCCGCGGCCGAGCCTCCCATCCCGAGCACGTACACCCTGCGGAACTTCGCGACCGGGACATTCGCCGTGGCCTCAGAGCCCAGTTTCGCGAGGTCCGGCCACCCCGCGTAGGCCCTGCGCACTCCCATCGAGTCTACTCTGCCCGCGTGTTCTTCTGAGAATGGATCGTCCAAGCGGCTCGAGTCTCGTGAAGTCTGAAGCCTTGAGCCCTTCGGTTTTATCCTTTGGCTGCGGCTTTACACGGAGCGCAGGTCTTCGGCTTTGAGCTCTACGCTGATTATGCCGTCGAGGCGCACCTCGGCGAACTTCCCTTCGAGCAGAGGGCCGGCGTTGACCACTGTCGTCCCGCCCAGGTTGTCGACCGCCCTGGACTCGTGCACGTGTCCTGACAGCACCAGTGCCGGGCTCTCCTTCTCGACGTACTCCCGCACCGGCACGGAGCCTATGTGACCGGCCTTCGACGAGTCGCACTTCGTCCTGGCGGGAGGGCAGTGCGACACAAGGATGTCCACTCGCCCGAGGCGCGCGAGGGCGGCGCGGGCTGTCCCGTCGTCCATCTCGAACGGCGTCCCAAAGGGGGTCCGGTTCGAGCCGCCGAGACCTCCCACGAGGTACCGGCCGAGCTTGGACGTCTTGCCGTTGAGGGGGACCACCCCTTCAGGCAAGGGCGTGTCTGGGTTGTCCGCGTTCCCAGGCACGAAGAGAACGGTCTTCCCTGTCGAGGCAGCGGCGGCGAGGAACCTCTGGAAGAACTCCTTTCCGGGCCCCTTGTTCAGGTCGCCGCCGACGATGGTGGCGTCGTACTGCTTCCCCCTCTCGCCGATCCACGAGACAGCGGCTTCGTTCGCGTGCACGTCTACGACGAAGAGGACCTTCACGTTATCCTGCCTTTCTTGGCGCCGCCCTCCTTCCTTTCGAGGGCCGTAGCCTTGAACGCGTGCCTCACGAGGGCCTCCTGCGAGCGCGTCAGCTCCTTGTCGCGCCTGACCATCATTCTCCTCTGAGTCTCCAGGACGGACTCGATCAAGAGCTCGACCCTTCTCCCGCTGAATCCGTCGTGGTACGCGAAGCTGGGGACGTTGGTCGAGGCGAGCCCGGCCACCTGAGAAGCCGTTCCCAGAGCCTTGCCCGAATATACGAGGGCGCCGACGGAGACCTTGCACATGTCCCCCACGACCGGACCGAGCTTGACCATCCCCGTGTCGACGCTCCTTCCCCCGAGCTCGACCCTGACGCTCCCATACGTGTTCTTCAGGTTGCTGAATGTGCTGCCGGCTCCTAGGTTCACCCACTCTCCGACGTAGGAGTCGCCCACGTACCCGTGGTGCGCCTTGTTGGTGAAAGGCATGACCACCGAGTTCTCGACCTGCCCGCCTATCTTGCATCCCTCGAAGATGGACGTCCCGCCCCCGATGAGACCCGAGAGGATCTTCGCCCTCTTTCCTATGAAGCACGGCCCCATGACCCTCGAGAAGCTTTCGACCGAGGCCCCCTTTTCGATGACTATGGGGCCAAGCCTCGCGTCGAAGGTGACGTGCGACTCGACGTCGGCCCCTCCCTCGATCCTCACGTTAGACCCCGGGCCCCGGACCTCGACGTGAGGAGGGAGCGACTGCGTGTCTGAGTATCTCCTGGCCTGTTCCGCTATCTTGAGACCGTTCCCTTCGATCAGGTCCCAGTATCCGCTGAGGAGGCTCCCCTCCGGCACCTCAAGGCTGTCAATCCCCTTGCGGATCTTGAGTCCCGCCTTTACCGGGACCACGCCTGGGACGAGCTTGCCGAGGCCCAGCCTTGCCGCTACCAGCCGGCTGCCCTCGTACGCGGCGAACGAAGACTTCCTCGATGTAAGGTCAAGGAGGCCCCTGCCCGGCTTCGCAGCGGCGTTGACGAGCAAGGCGGTCCCCTCCTCCCGCTCATTGTATCGCTTGCCTGTGGCCTCCCTCGTCGCGTCGGCAAGCCAATCCCTTCCCCACAGCGCGAGGTCGGTGGCGTCACTGACGCTCTCCCCCTGAGCCTCTAGGAGCGTCTTCGTCCCCCACCGAAGGAGGCTCGCATGCCGGAGCGCGGTGAGGGGTCCGAGGCCGTCGAGGGCGTCGTCCTCGAAGACAACGACCTTCAACGAGCTAGGCCTTCCTCATCTTCTTGGTGTAGAGCTCGTTCG
>JASIEW010000042.1 GCA_030045755.1 Nitrososphaerales archaeon | reverse complement strand
TCCCGCCCAGGCGTCGTTGTTCTTCGACTGTGTCCCTGCCTCCCGTGAACGAACTCAGGATTCTTCTTGACGCCTCGGTCGGAGTGTCGTCCAACGTGAAACCTGACTCTGGCGAACGTTTGGACATCTTGTAACCTCCCGTAAGCGCCAGCTCGAGCCTGTGATAGACGGCGGATGGGGGTATGAAGCCGAAGTCGGAGTCGTGCTTCGCGGCGAGGTCCCTGGCGAGCCTGACATGAGGGTCTTGATCCGCGCCGACGGGGACCAGGACGGGCTTGGGGCCCCCGAGCTCGGCGAGCTGGGGCATCAGTATGTCTCCGGCCTGAATCAAGGCTGACATGTAGAGCCCGATCTGTCTCTCTCCATAGATCGCCCTGAGCATGTTGTTGGTCACGCCGCGAGAGAATATGGTAGACAGTCGCATGACCCTCATCTCTTCACTCTGCTTGTAGGCGACCGTCCTCTCCGGGTCTAGGCCGAGCGCCAGCATGTCTGCGACGTTCCGTACAGCTGTCTTAGCTGTCTCTTCGAACGAGAGTCCGTTGTCCGCGTATGCCTCGACGTCGGCTATCGAGTAATAGACCGTTGCCTTCTTGGACAGAGACTGGAAGTAGATCATGTCGTCCGCGGTCATCTTGTTGCCGAGATGGAAGGCCAAGTCGGGCTTGATGCCGCTCATCACCGCGTAGGGTTTGTTGTGGTCTACTGCGTCGAGGACCCGAGAGAGGTCCCGCTGGCCGAAGTCTATGCCTCGGCTCAGATGGGGGCTAGGGTGTTTGAAGCGAGAAAGGAGAGGACCGACGGGTTCGATGCCGAACTCTTTCTGCAGTCTCGAATAGTCCTTGACGGCGCTCGGGCCCCATGGATCAAGCTTGTCCTTCTCCACGGCTTGTTTGCTTCAGGTTTTGTGATATTATCCCTTTCGAGGATGACAGCACGGTTACGGATGCTTGACCGAGTCAGTCTCCACTGAAGTCGTATGCCAACAGACTGCCCGGACTGACGCCCTCAGTCCCCTCTGCTCCTTAATACCGAGGACTCCCAGAAGTGCAGACCGTGCCAAGGCGGTTCCTGGTGTACGACGCCGACTGCGGGCCATGCAGGCGATTCAAGGGAGCCGTCGAGCTCCTTGACAGATACCACAGGTTCGCATTAGTCTCTCTGAGGGACGCGGACGCGAACGGCCAACTGAACGCGGTCCCACCGCGGCTGAGGTACCGCTCGTTCCACTTGGTTTCACCAGACGGAGATGTGCTGAGCGGAGCGAATGCCTTGCCGGCTCTGGCCAGCATGCTGCCGTCAGGGCGCGTCGTCTCGAAGGCGATCCTAAGCACTCCAGGCGGACTCAAAGCGGCCGGCTTCGCCTACGGGGTACTCTCGAGACTGCACGACTCAGGCTCGTGCAAGCGTGCTGCGGGCCATGACCTCGTCTTTGAGGTTGGCGATGCTGGTGAGTCGCCGCTCGGGCCGGAAGAACGCGTAAGGTCGTCAGGTACGAAAGAGGTCTCCTGCAAGATATCGTAGCCCCGAGTCGACGATCGGAGTCACTACTTTGTGACCAGGTCCAAGCTCCTTCGCCAGTTGAAGGGCGGCGAACACGTTCGCTCCGGAGGAGGTTCCCCCGAAGACACCTTCCTTTCTTGCCAGCTCCCTCGCAGTCGCTGAGGCTTCCTCATCGGAGACGGACACGACCTTGTCGACCAGGTCCATTCTCATGATCTTGGAGATGAATCCCGAGCCTATTCCCTCGATATGGTGAGCTCCGAGCGCGCCCCCGGACAGGTTTCTGGACGTCGCGGGCTCGACGGCCACGCACCTGACCCTCTTCATGCGCTCCTTGAAGACCTCGGAGTTGCCCGAAAAGCAGCCCCCCGTGCCGACACTCATGACGAACGCATCGAAGTCTCCTACCTGCTCGATTATCTCCTCGGCCATCTTGTGGTAGGCTGCCCGGTTGTCTGGGTTGTTGAACTGGTCGGTCCAGAAGGTTCCGGGCTCCTTCGAAAGTTCCTTCGCTCTGTCAATCAGCTTCCGAATCAGTTCAGGCGTGATCTTCCTGTCATCGCTCGGTATGACTTCGCAGGTGCCTCCTAATGCCCTCATCGTCGCGATTTTTTCCGCGGCAAACGCGTCTGAACAGACGAAGTGTGAAGAGTATCCTCTGGCTGCGCACACCAACGCCAGTGAACTTCCAGTGCTGCCGCCTGTATATTCGACGACCTTCCCTCCTCCACCCAGCTGACCCCTTCTTTCGGCTCCCTGTATCATGGACAGAGCCATTCGGTCCTTCATGCTCCCCGTAGGGTTGGCTCCCTCCCACTTCACCCAGACTTCGGAGTGCTCGGTTCCGACCATCCTCCGCAGACGAAACATGGGCGTGTTTCCTATCGAGTCGAGAATCCCGTTCGCGCCGATCTTTTGCAAAGTGTGAACTCGATGCCTCCGAGCGAGCACACGAAACTCCGATAATAGAGTTGCGACTCGGCCGCATCGGAGCTCCTATTTGTTGCGGGTGCGCTTCAGTCTGCCTTCCTCATCTATCTCCCCATTCCTTATCCTGGTGGAAGAGATCGGCTTCGAGTCGTCTGCCAGGACCTTGTCGACGACGATGACCTTGAGAGGAGGATAGCCTTTCTCCGCTCTCATGCGATTGGCTATCGAGACCCTCGCGGCGGTCTCCTTGGTGACCACGATGGCCTCGACGTCTGGGGAAGCGATGCCCGGTCCGAAGTAGTCATCAAGTGGAGCCAAGAGGTACCTGCTCCCTGGGAAGTGCGAACGAATGTAATTCTCGACCCCCGCGGCGCGCTCCGCGTAGGTCTGGTCCGGAACCTTGCCCTCCCTGGCGACCAGGGCGTCGGAAGTGATCCCGATGACGACGAAGTCTCCGACCTCGAAGCTCTTCGACAGGAGTGCGGCGTGCCCGCGATGCAGATGATCGAAGGTCCCGCCGGTCGCGACGGTCTTGAACCTCAATTCCTCGAGTCACCGGGTCGCAATTGAAATACCAGTCGTATTTCGGCTGGCCGCACCACGCAATATAGGATTTGTGAGCGAGATTGATCCAGATTCCGAAGCAATACGGGCTTGCAGGGAAGATCACGAGCGAGGTCAGGACGGTCGTGAAGTCGAGCGTAAAGTCTGGAATGAGCTATCTTCAGGCGGTCGAGTTGGTCGAGAGGGAGATCGAGTCCAGGGGCGGCAAGCCCGCGTTCCCGGTCGGGATCGGGGTCAACCAAATGACAGCGCACT
>JASIEW010000041.1 GCA_030045755.1 Nitrososphaerales archaeon | reverse complement strand
CCTGCCGATAGCACCCGGACCAACACCTGACTCGGTCCCGGAACAGGCATCGGAATGTCTCGCACGGAAAGGACCTCCGGACCGCCGAAGCGGTCAATCTCCACCGCTCTCATCGAAGTCATTGAGGGGGGGTTATCATCAGCATGCTTATAATCTTATCAGCATGCTTATAATCTCCATAGCCTGCAGTGTGCGACCGAGTTGGCACCCGAAAAGAACGAAGTCGGCTACCTCATCAAGCTCGCCCAGCAGTCCCTGCACGCGGCGCTGGACTCCGCTCTGAGCATCCATGAAGTGACGATGTCGCAGTATGCCGTTCTGTTCAATCTCTCGCGCCATCCCGGCGCCTCCAGCGCAGAACTAGCAAGGCTGTCCTTTGTGACCCCGCAAACTATGATGCGTCTGATCCGGGCGCTGGAGCGCGAGGGCCTGGTTGTGCGAGCCCGCTCGTCAGAGTCATCGAGAGTCTTGGAGGCTCAAGTGACCTCAAAAGGCGCGCGCGTCCTCCGAGTCGCGCAGCAGACGGTCGAGGCGGTGCATTCGAGGATGCTTGATGGTATTCAAGAAGATCAACTCGAGGGACTGACTTCATCGTTGAAAAGGATAACCGACAACTTGAACAGTCGTAGCGACCCCGATGAATGACTCAGGGAGCCGCTGTGCGAATTTGCCTGCATTTATTCAGACGTCATAGGGCGGAGCCTAATCTCTGATTCTATTCTTGTGTCATAGCTTCGTCCCTCTCATGAACTAGTCCAAGTTGGAGCATGACTCCAAGCTGGTCTGGCACCCCCAGTGCTCGACAATCTTCCCGTCGGCGAAGCGCGCTATGTCGATTACGTCGATCCTAATCTTCCTTCCAGTGGACTTGTTGCCCATGAAGGGCCCTAGGTTTGTACCAAGAGCGACGAACCTCGCCCATACCTTATCCCCCGAGGTGACCATGTCTTCCACGTGCATCTCAAAATCCGGAAACCACCCACGAAGTGTCCTGATCACCTCCTCGGTTCCTCGAGCTCCGTCGGAGTTCCCTCTCTGGTGCTCCTTGCAATTCGCGGCGACGATTTCTCCGACGACCGAAAGGTTCCCGCCATTGAATCCCTCCTCAATCAAGCGCAGGAGCAATGCCTTGTTTCTCTCTTGTTCGGCAGTTTGATCCATGCATCAGGCGAAGCCCTACCATAACTAAAGTAGGTGCGGAGTTTTGCTCCGCAATTGGGACACCCTTAATACGTCAAAGTGCCGTCAAACCCCTAAAAGATTGGACAGATTCGATCTCGGTATTCTGAGATTCCTGCTCGCCAGTAATGGCGCGCCACCGGGGACGCCCGTCCTCAGAAGATCGTTCAGATCCATGGCAAGAGAGCTCAAGATTGACCAAGGAACTGTTCGGAGTAGGTTCAAGAGGTTTCAAGAACAGCATGTACTGAGGGGCTGGTACCTGGGTGTCAGCCCAGGCGTAACAGGGGAAGGTGTCATTCACGCCTGGTCCTTGGTCGAGCAGGACTCAGACAAGGATGAGGTCATTCGCAGCCTCTTGTCACAGAGGCAAGTCGAAAGAGTGTGCAACTACTTCGGGCCTAGGTTGAGCCTGGTCGTGATCCACAAGAACACGACTGACCCAGGTCTCTCGATGCAGCGCCTGGCTGAAAGCACGGCCCTCGGCGGAGCGCTGCGAAAGCAGGTGGCGGTCAATGTTCCAGTGCTCGAACTGAAGGCTACAGACGCGGCCATCATTGACGCCCTTCGGCAGGACCCCTGGAAGCCGTATTCAGGTGTGGCCAGAGAGCTGAAACTATCGACCAAGACGGTTGGCCGAAGAGTATCCAAACTCTCCGCGGCGGGCACAATCTACATGCTTCCCATAATCGACCTCAAGGCCATCCATGGCTTCATTCCCATGGACCTCGTCGTAGACTATTCCTCACGCGAGTCCAAGGCCGCGGTGAATCGGCTTGTCTTGTCACGAATCGGAGAGAGTCTCGTCTTTTCAAACACGTCGGGCCATCACGGGTACTTCGCCTTGGCCGTTCCCAACATCTCCCATGTGGAGCAGATCGCCGAGTGGGCCAGAGAACAGGAGGGTGTCAGAGAGGTGCACGCGAACGCTCTGCAGGATGTGATATTGAACCGGAGACACTATGAGAAATGGCCGGGAGCCGAGAAGTCCAAGTCTGAAGAGATTCTGGCCTAAGCAGAGTGCCGCCGGAAGACTCGTTTCGCGACGGCCTGACCGACCCAACGCTCTCTCTTCGGATGTCTAGAGGTCGAAGTAGAGCTGATTGAAAACATCTAGCTATCCTCCTTTGCTAACTCTTCATAATGCAGGTAGACCCTCAACATTGAGACGGAGCTATTTGACAGACTCTGTTCCTCGGAAGCTTCACCTCACCTAGTGAAGCTGGGATAGTAACCTGTCGGCTTGGTTAAGGGAATATCTGGAGTAGGCTCGTCGAGGAAGGCTGCTACTAAGAGGAGCGCTTTCTCGGGTGATGAGGCGGGGCAAAGGGGCCGGCGCCAGCTATGATGGCGAGTTGGGGCATTCTTCAAGCCTTAGCCAATCGAAGCCGGATTCGATTGATGTAATCGGACTTAAGAGTAATAGTACGGTCGCAGGGCACCGCACTTTAGGTTCTTTTGCGGCGACATTATGAATGAAAAGTTCATCAAAATCAATTCGATTGCTTCAGGTCTATTGATGCGATCGGTCAGGATATTCAGACCGACGATAAGCAATCGAAATCAAGGCTAGGTGCGTTCCTTAGTGTGTTGTACTACGGGTAAAGCTTTCGGGAGATCTACGCAACCAAGCAGCAAGAGCAACGACCTTCGACGCGCCCATTCGACCGCCCTTTGCAAGACTGGTTACCATGGTAGTACTCCAACCAGGGAACTCTTGTTCGGTGAGCTCTTTCCAGCTGAGACCTCGTCTTTGCCGCTCTTTGTCCAAAGCGGAGTAGAACGCACGCGCATCAAACCTTCGCATGCCCTCTTTTTCTAGGGGTAAAGAGGAAACTGGGCCCTCTACGCCTACAGAGAAATCCTGAAACGTCACGCCCAGCCATCGCACCATCGCAAGTATGCCATCTGCTTCGGTTGTCCTGCCAGTCTGCGTCCCACGAATTGTGGAGAGGCTGATAGGGTGCTTCGAGCCTGGCTGGGCGATTTCTTTTTGCACCTGGGACCAACTCATATCGCGCAATCTCCGCCTTTCGTCTAGTGCATCATAAAGTGCCTTCACATCAAAATGAGCCACAGGGGCGATTCAATAGAAGACCCCTTTCAAACCTTTCTTTTCGCTTTGGCACCGATCTCTTCTTTGCCAATAATATCGAAAACGAAGAGTAAATCGCTTGCTATCCGACGTTCTCATGTGAGGGTCGAACTAGGAAATCTCCTTGTGAAAAAGAGACTGCGGTTGCAGGGATTTGAACCCATACGACTTTTGGCGAGTTCTACCCATCCTCGGATATCTGACTAAATGTCGAAGTACATCTGTAAGTTAACTTCTACATGTCGTTGCTAGATTCTGGCTGCTAAGGCGCAATCTCGTAAAGGGCATTGAATGAATCATCCATCGGCACGCGCCTTATCCTCGTGAACCCTGTTTCCTGACACAGTCGGCGCATCTTCATCTCCGGAAGACCGGCAGTCCCAAGGCCTTCCCCCTGGTTTGCTAACGAGGCGGGCATGCAGTAAAGCACGCTGCAGCTGTAGAGGAAGGCGCCTTGTGCACCGATGTTTTCCTCGAGCTTCTCTGAACTGTTGACTTCGACGCACACGTAGCGCCCGTCGGGTCGGAGTCCGTCGTGGATCGCACGCAACAGTCTTCGTGGGCTGACCGCGTCATGTACGACGTCGAACGTAGTGATGATATCATATTTTTCGTTCATCCCTTCCGCGATGTCCTTCAGCTCAAAGCTCACGCGATCGGCCACGCCGGCCGCGCGAGTCTTGGCCGCGGCGCGCTCTAACGCAGGAGCGTAATTATCGTAGCCGCAGAACCGCGAACGCGGATAAGTTTGAGCCAACTTGATCATGGCTCCTGCCTCACCGCATCCAACGTCCGCAACGAGGGCGCCACTCTCGAGTTTGGACATTACCGCCGGCATAAGTGGCATCCAAATGGGCACAAGGAGGTGGTCGTACCAGGATACGGCATACCGCGCCTGACCTTCCCAGGTGCTCGGGTCGTAGGAGTCCATGCTGAGACCACCGCCGTTGCGGAAGGCCTCCATCAGCTGCTTAATCGGTCCGGCAAATCCCACCATCTCCTCCTGGACACCACCGAAGAATGATGCGCCGCGCTCGTCTGCCAGTATCGGAACGTGCTCCTTCGGGAGTGTGAAGCGATGACCCGAAGACTCATATTCAAGGTACCCTGCGCAAGCCATTGCGCTGAGCCATTCGCGAGTGTACCTCTCATTTACGTGCATACGTTCAGCGAGTTCAATGCTTGTCGCAGGGCCCTCTGTCGCAAGGCTCTTGAAAAGCCCAAGGCGATCACCGATGCTGGACAATACCGTCACAAGGAGGCCGGTGGTGTCGGCTGCTACCTTGTTTGCAAATGCATCTGCCTTCTCTTGATTGAAATCCTCTTGTATTTTCAGAGTTCTTCGCCCTCCGTCTTACCTACCTGTGCCTGCCCTTTGACATTTATGGATGCATGGGTCATGTCAGAGGAAGACTCGCCTCGCTGACGTTTAAGCAGCGTCATGAACCACATTCACCCATTCTTGCGAAAGTGATTTGCCTCGCTCGTTGGGAAACATTTGTGTGGGCGGCCTGGGTCGAGTCCACGCCATTAGCCTGTGGGGACTCGCCGATTAGTGAATTCTACCTATTCCACGACATTCGGCTAAATGTCAAAGTACATGTAGAACTCGTACGGGTGCGGCCTCGCGGCGACTGACCTGTACGCCTCCATCTCCAGCTCCTCGATGACCTCCACGAGGTCTGGCGGGAATGTGCCGCCGAGGAAGCCCGAGTCGCTCTTCAGGCTCTCGACAGCCTCCTTCAGGCTGCCGGGCAGCTCTCCCACTTTCTTCTCCCGCCTCTTCTCGGGGGTGAGCTTGTAGATGTCCTCGTCGACCGGGTCGCCCGGCTCCGTTTTCTTCCGCATCCCGTCCAGCCCCGCTGCCGTGATGGCGGCGAAGGCCAGGTACGGGTTGCACGACGGGTCGGGTGTCCTGAACTCCACCCTCTTCGCCCCCTCCGACCCCTTCTCGTACGCGGGTATCCTCACGTTCGCCGACCTGTTCATCTTGCTCCACGCTATGTACACGGGCGCCTCGTAGCCCGGCACCAGCCTGTGGTAGGAGTTGGTGGTCGGGTCCACTATCGCAGTCAGCGCCCTGCTGTGCTCCATTATCCCTCCGATGTAGTACCTCGCCTCCTGGCTGATCTCCGCGTAGGAGTCAGCCGGGTCGAAGAACGCATTCTTCCCGCTCTTCCAGAGGCTCGAGTGGATGTGCATGCCGACCGCGTTGTCGCCGAATATCGGCTTTGGCATCGTCGACGCTATCATGCCCATCCGGCTCGCCACGTTCTTGGTGACGAACTTGTAGGTCATCGCGCTGTCCGCCATGGTCACGAGCTCGTCCCTGTACATGTCGATTTCGCACTGCCCGGCCGTGGCGACCTCGTGGTGGTGGGCGTTGCAGAGCACGCCGAACCCCTCCCTGAGGTAGTTCACGCACACTCCCCTGTAGTCGCTGAGCGTGTCGACGGGCTGGGCCGGATAGTA
>JASIEW010000040.1 GCA_030045755.1 Nitrososphaerales archaeon | reverse complement strand
GGTGTGCCCAGGATGCAACATGGAGCGAGGCGCATGCAAGTGCGAGCACCTCTGAAAGGGACAATCATCTGCAATATTCTTCCAATCTCAAGAGCGGAATCTGCCTTCTGGGTTCTGGATTCCAGAATAATATAGTAGGCCCGCGATAGCGGCTGTGGCTGGGACTAACATGAAAACGCAGAGAGCTGGTCTGCTCGTGGCCTCGATAGTGCTGATCGTTTTCGCCCTTACGCTGTTCTCTCACCCTGTCCGCGGCGTATCGGACCCGGTCTACACGGAGGTCACCGTGACGGTGGCTGAAGCGGGGGCGCCGGGATTCACCTGGACCGTAACCGGCTGCTCGGCCTCTCCATCTTCTGGACCTTCGGGGACTCCGACAAACGTGTCACTGACTCCCGGTTGCGACTATTCGATCAACACAGGAGGGGACTCGGGCAACGGTACTCTCAGGGACCTGCTGACGAGCGGCTACGTTGACACCATCGTGGAGACGAGCTGCGCGAGCGGAGTCTGCGCTCCCCTGTCTCTCACCGCCCACTCCGAGGAGCTGCTGGGCGTGAGCGCAGAGTGCAATACGCCGTCGGTCTCAGTGACGTCTCCTTCGGGCGACAGCTGGTATGACTACGGCACCACGCTGTCGGTCACCTGCAGGGGCACCTTCGACAGGTCGGACGGCTCCGGGACGAGGGCGACCTCGTGGCATTGGAACAGCATGACGAACACCGTGGTCGCCACCACGTCGACGTTCACGACGTCCCCGGTCGTCATGGACTCGAGTTACAAACTGACAGTTAACGTGGTCGCGCAGTATCAGCTCACGCTCGACACGGGCGCGACGAGAGCTCTCGCCTCCGTGACCGCGCCTACCATTCCGGGCGACAAGTACTGGTACGACTCTGGCACCTCGGTCACCTACACGGGGTACGGGGTCTTCGAAAGGAACGACGACGGGGCGGGCAACAGGTCCGCGTCCTGGTACGTCGACTCGGGCACCCCCACTACGATCTCTACGAAGGCGAACTTCACCATCTCAGTCACCATGACGGCTCCTCACGTGGTCCACGTCGTAACGGTCGAGCAGTGGGAGCTCACTCTGAACAGCGTCGCCACCCCCTATCTCGTCTCCATCACAGCTCCTACGATAAAGAGCGACAACTACTGGTATGACTCAGGGACTGATGTGACACTCACTTTCAACGGAATCGGCTCCAGGTTAGACGGGATAGGGACCAGGCTGGTCTCGTACACAGTTAACGGGGGGACCGGAGTTCCGATAGCCACCAAGGGCACGGTTGCGATCCTAAACGCTGTGCCCATCTCTGGGCCCGAGTTCATCGTAGTGTCTTCGACCACCCAGTATCAGGTCACTCTGGACGCTAGCGCGACGAGGGCCATGGCGTCAATCACTCCCACCCCGATACCCGGCGACGACTACTGGTACGACTCGGGGACCCAGGTGACCTACACGGGCAACGGCGTGTTCTCGAGGACAGGCGGGTCCGGGTACCGCGTCACCTCCTGGTGGTGGGACTCGAACGCGTCGACGACCGTCATTACCACAGGCAACTTCTCGGCCAGCACCACCTTGACCGCGCCAGCCACTCTCAACGTCCAGATCGCAAAGCAGACTGAGATCTCTCTGATCGGTACCTACGGCGTCGCGTCCGCGACCAGCCCTACAATACCTGGCGACGGATACTGGTATGACACCGGAACCATAGTCAGCTTGTCCCTCCAGGTCACCTTCGGCCGGTCCGACGGGTCTGGATGGAGGATGGTCTCATACGTGCTCAACAACGGCGCGCTAGAGTCTGTCTCGGGCGAGGCGCCAGTGGCAGCCCTCAGCGACCTGAACCTGACTTCCCCACAGACCATCACGGTCCAGTCCGTGCAGCAGTACGAGGTCTCGTTCGATCACGGGATAGCCTCGTCGCTCGACTCCATCACGCCGCCCTCCCTGAGCGGGGACAACTACTGGTACGACGCCGGGTCTCCTGTCTCGCTCACAGTGTACGGAGCGTGGGGCAGGAACGCGACCACGGGGTACAGGCTCTCGTCGTACACGGTCAACGGAGGCGGGAGAGTCTTCGTCGACACGACGGGGCCCGTGACCATCCTGGACCTCTCCTCCATCTCCGGCCCACAGTCGATCACCTCGAACGTCACGGCCCAGTATCTCCTAACAGTCACAGGCGGCGGCGGCTCGGTCTACAGCGTGCCTCCGTCCATACCGGGCGACACCGGGTGGTACGACTCGGGCACGGTAGTGACCGTGTCTACGGCAGCCACATACTACGTCCAGGGGAGCACGCGCCAGCGGGTCGCCTCGTGGAGTCTAGACGGGGGCCCGGCGACGACGGTGGGCGACGTCACGACTGCCGCCACCTCGCCGATAGTCATGGACGCTCCGCACTCGGTGACGTTCAACTCGGTCACCCAATACCTCGTGTCCATAGTCGTCAAGGACGGCAGCGGGAGGCGCGACATCACCCCGGAGAGCATCACGATGAGCGTGAACGGCGGCTCGCAGAGCGCTATGTCGGGCCAGCTGTGGGCAGACGACGGGTCGACCGTCACCGTCGCTTCGATACTATGGGAGGGGGTCGACGTGACCCCCGCGCAGACGGGGACGTACATGGTGAGCGCCCCATTCACGATAACGCTCGACGCCAAGGTCTACCAGGCCACCGTCGTGGTCAAGGACATCTTGGGCATCCCGGTCGGAGGCGCGAGCGTCAGGCTGCTTTTGGCCAACAGCACCACGGTACAAGGGACGACCGCCGGCAACGGTTCGGTGACCTTCCGGCTCATCCCTCTCGGGACCTATCAAGTGACCGTCTCAGTCCTTGGCATCTCACAGGGGGCCTCAGGGAACGCCGCCGTCCAGAACCCGATGACCATCACGGTCAACTTCAGCGACTCCGTCGTGGTCGTGATAGTCGCCCTCGTGGCGGCCGGCGCAACCACCTTCTTCCTAGTGCGCAGGCACAGAAGGGGCCCGGCGTTCTAGTCCAGCTTCAGACAGGTCGTATCAGAGTAAGGACCGCAGTCCGCGGCTTCAGCTAAGGGTCTTCGCGAATGACGCTTGACTAGGGAAGATGCCTTAAGATGAGCATAAGCAGGACTGCCAGCTCCGCGGCGATCACTATCGCGGCCAGCGCGGCGAGCTTTCTCTTCCCGCTGGTTCGGCTGGGGTCAGACTGCATGGCGTGAGAAAGGCTGCGCCTTCTAATAAGTCCGCTCGTGGCGGTCAGGTCTGGACCTTGGCGTCCTCTGCTGGGAGCCCGACAAGTGAGAGCGTCGTCTCCCAGAGCCGCTGAGACAGACTCTGGTCATACGACGCCTCGGCTGACCTCTTTTCGACCATCTGGTCGAAGTACTTCCCCGTGAGTCCGTCGGCGTCCGGCGAGGAAGCGAGGTAGACCGAAGTCTCTGCGCCTTTGTCGGCGCTCTTCATGAAGAGCCTCGAGATCCCCCCGAGAAATGAGGCTGCTCCCAGTGACCTTCCCCAGATGTTCGTGGCGACCGCCCCCGGGTGGAGG
>JASIEW010000039.1 GCA_030045755.1 Nitrososphaerales archaeon | reverse complement strand
GCAGCCAAAGAGCCTGAGCTTCGCGAAGCTGCTCACGGACGCCCTGGTCAAGCACGACTACGCCTCTGTGGGGCAGTTCCACCTGAAGAGCATGTTCCTCGGAATGATGCACTTCCAGGACAAGTACAACCAGGACGAAGAGAGGCTCCAGAGGTGCGACATCCACTATCTCACGCCCGATCTGAGGATCATACCATTCTGCAGCTTCAACGTCATCCCGGAGTGGTACAGGGACAGGATCCAGCAGAAGTACGGCCTGCCCATCGAGCAGTGGGAGGCGAAGAACCACAAGAAGCTGGAGGACGGACTCTACAGAGGAACCCTCAGACGTGGGGGCCATGTCCAGGGATGTGGCTGCGCAGCGGGAGAGCACGGAGAACCGCTCCCGATTCAGCCTATCACCGGGACCTAAGGACAACTACCTAGTCACAAGCAGAGGCCAATCTATGCCGGCCGTCGGCCTACTCGACGATTTGCGGCTCGTAGCACGCTTCTGAGATCGGCGAGATGTCCCCTGGGTGAGCCGTGACGTTCGGGACGTTGTACGTTATGGTGAACTCTGTGCCGTTGCTGAGGTCCTTCACCGCTATCCAAAGGGTCACGTCGGTGAGCGTGGCTGAAGTCTGGGCGATCGAGAATGGCATGAATATGGACTGGCCGGCCTCCACCACGCTGAGCCCGGTGCTGCAGACCGGTGTGTTGGCTTCGCCCGAGTCCGGCGAGGTCAGCTGAGCGTAGAGCGGGAGGTAGCCCGAGCCGAGCCAGCGGACGCTGAACGCGTACTCCGTCCCGTTGAACACCGACGAGGTCACGTTCGCGTAGTCGGCGAAGGGCCTGGTCTGTGTAGGGAAGGAGTCGTTGGCCCACGCGAGATATCCCAGATAGGCGCCGAAGACCACCGCTCCCAATATCGCGGCGAGCACTATGATGCCTGGCCCTGAGAGGCCCCTCCTGGGCCTCGCCCCGTTACCTGAGGTCGACAAGCCTTGAAGAAGACCTCATGAGCGATATGAGCCTCTCGAAATAGGCCTCCAGCTCCGCCCGAAACTTCTCCTTGTCCGAGTCTGGTCTGCTCTTCTCCAGGAACCCCTCCAGCCAGTTGAACTCCTGCTCGGCGCTCTGACCGAGCGCTGCAAGATAGGACTGGTTCCGATAGTACAGCTCGCTGTCGCTCTCGAACAGGTTCCTCCGCTTGAGGGACGCTATGGCGAAGGCGTTCCTCGTCAGCAGCGCCGCGTCCGTGGCCGGGTCGCCCGACGGCCTGTCAGAGACCCACTCCGCGAAGAATCGCTTCGTGAGCTGGCGCTCCTTCTCCTCCATCACGGCGAACACGACGTCGTCTACGAGTATGTTCTGAAGATGATTGAAGGAGTCTATCAAGTACTCGGTCTCCTTCGTCCTGAGGCCCTCCCGTTCCCTGAGCTCGTCCAGCACGCTCTCGAGCACGTCTCCGTCATGCGACCACGCCCCTTTCTCCGTGAAGTAGACGTGCGCCAGCTCGTGAAGGACCAGCCCGCCGAGCATCTCGGAGTCCAGCGCCCACTCAGATATCATGATGCGGTGCACCCTGCCTTCCTTCTTCGCATATCCCATTATGGCGAGGTTAGGTTCGACGTCAAGAGTGACCCGCGAGTTGACCACGTATCCGCTTCTTCTCATCCGTTCGATGGCCCACTCCAGGGTGCTCTGCAGGGATTTGTCCGTCGAAGTGGACGTCAAATCAGGAGCGCTAGAGGGCAACGCAGGTGGATAAAGATATCCTGAAGGCGTCCTGGCCGCTACTTGGCCGCGCCCGTGGCCAGCTCTTCGAGCAGCTGGTAGCTCTTCAGCGCGTCCTTCTCTTCGACCACCACGATCTCGTGGGGGTTGATCGTGATATACTCAACCAGATTGATGCCGGCGGCCGCAAGGTGAGTCGTGATCGCGGCGACCACCCCCGGAAGGGAGGTGACCGTCTCCGCGAGAGAGACTATGATCTCCGAGAGGTCTTCGATCACGTTGATGAAGCGCTTCTTGGGTATCAGGCCATACAGTTTCTCGAGGTTCTTCTGGTCCGTCACGACCTTGACTGTCTCGATCCCGGCCACGATGTGGAGGGTCTCGCCTCGCGCGTAGTCCACTCCCATCGCGAACTTCGCGAGCGCGCCCGTTATCCTCGGCTCGTTGGTCAAGGTTACGACTACGATCCTGTTCTTCAGGGTAAGCTTGAGGAAGTACTTTCCTACGGACCTGAGCCTCTCCTTCTCCTCAGGCTGGTACTTCGTGACCAGGCTGACGGCAGAGTCAGGACCGTCCTTCTGACCTTTGAGGGCGGACTTGCTCCACGGGAGTATCACCTTGTAGACATCCACCGGGAATGCGACATTCTTCAGATTCTGCGACTCGAGCTTGACGAGCGGGTAGGGAATCTTGTTCCTGACGAGATAGTAGACCTGCTCGGAGATGCAGACGGACCCGGCGTCCGCGAGAGGCTCGATCCTCGACGCGATGTTGACCGCATCCCCGTACACGTCCCCTTCCTGATGCACGATGTCGCCTATGTGGACGCCTATCCTGACCTGCAGCTTGACACGGCTCTTCTCATTGTAGTCGTGCAGGATCTTCTGCACGTCGACCGCGCACCTTGTCGCGTCTATGGCGCTGTCGAACTCTACGAGGAACGCGTCGCCTATCGTCTTGATCTCGCGGCCTCCGTATCTCTTGAAGACAGGCCTGACGATCTCCCTGTGCTTCGCCAGCATCCGGAGGGCCAGAGCCTCGTCCCGCTGGCTAAGCGCGGTATAGCCCACCAGGTCAGTAAACATTATCGCTGCAAGACGTCGACGTGACCTGGACAAAGCGGTGTGAGCCGCCAAACCCCTTGCCGTTAAAACTCTTGGGATGTTCTCGCTTCAATTGTTGCGCCGAGTCGTTCCCGAAACTGTCGCAGAGCCTTCGAAAGACTTCGCCTAGCCGCGCGTGGTGCGCCCTCAGTGGTATATGCTGGCGTTTCCGGCCTGTGACGGGCCAGGCTTGGCCTTCACGGTGGACTTCAGCTCGTCGAGAGCGATGTCGAACCCTATCATCCCGGAGAGCGCTTCGAGCATGGACGCAACCGATCGGGCGTGCGGGATGGGCTCGCCATGGTCGACGGACAGCTTGTACCCCCTGATGCCCTTCTCCTT
>JASIEW010000038.1 GCA_030045755.1 Nitrososphaerales archaeon | reverse complement strand
GAAGAGGAAGGACTGAGCCTGTAGGGGTCGTCTGAGTTGTGGAAGTACGGTCGCGTAAGCGTCCACTGGCTCGGCCACGACTCTTTCGTGCTCCAAGGCACTAAGACTGTCATCATCGACCCCTTCAAGGCGAAGGGGAACTACAAAGCAGACGTCCTGCTGATCTCGCACGAGCACTTCGACCATCTGAGCGAAGAGGACATCGCAAGGTTCGCAGGACCGTCCACCACGCTGGTCGCGCCCAAGATCTGCGAGGACCCACTGAGCAGGTTCCGTCAAGAGAAGAAGTTCATCGCGCCTGGCGGGAAAATCGAGGCAAAGGGGATAACGGTCGAGGCGGTGCCCGCCTACAACCTCAACAAATTCAGAGAGCCGGGCAAGGTCTTTCACCCTAAGGAGGAGGGCAGGGTCGGATACATAGTCAACATGGACGGGACGCGCTTCTACCACGCGGGCGACAGCGACGCGACGCCCGAGATGAAGGCGCTCGAGGTCGACGTGGCGTTCCTCCCAGTCTCCGGTACCTACGTGATGACGGCCGAGGAAGCCGCAGAAGCCGCGAAGGTGATGAAAGCCAAGGTGTTCGTGCCCATGCACATCGAAAGCATCGTTGGGAGCAGGGCAGACGCAGAGAGGTTCAAGCAGCTCGTCGGTGCTTCCCGCGCCGTCGAGATTCTTGAGAAAGAGTAGCTACTCGGGCACGCTGTCGCTCTTCAGCTTGCCGTTGTCAAGTTTCACGAAGAGATACCTGTTGTCAGCGAAGACCAAGGTCAACTCGTTCTCTTTCTCCTCCACCGTGAGGAGCGCCTTCCCCACAATCCCGTCGAATTTCGCCATGGTTGGACGGCCTGCTCCGCTTTCCTATTTCTGCGTTCCTAGCAGCATCCCCGATCGCACGAGCTGTCAGACGTAGGACGTCAGTTCGTCTGCTTTGCGTCCTGCTTTCGTCTTCTCCACAGGCTCACCCGTCGAGGTCTTGATCATCTCCCGTATGACTTCGTCGACGCTCTTGCTCCTCCTCCGGATCTTCAGTTCCTTCAGGGCCCTGTGAGTGTCGTCGTGGACCTTGACCGACTTGGCCATGCTTCCGCTCCTCCGCGCATCTACTTATCCATAGTATTTGACTCGGTATCGTCGCGAGATCATCATCTTCCCGGGAGCTTACTCCGAGATATGACTGGGACGGCGTTCACCTCATCGTCAGATTCTCCACTTTGTTCGCAGATTTAGGCTTTATTTGCGCTCCAGCCAAGTCCCTGCATGGGCTTTCTGGAAGGCATTAGAGTCGTCGACGCGACTCGTCTTCTGCCAGGGGCCTACTGTACGATGCTCCTCTCGGACATGGGCGCCGAGGTCATCAAAGTCGAGCAGCCCGGTCTGGGAGACTACATGCGGTCTGCGCCGCCCACCAAAAGGGGAAGGAGCCCGTCCCACGCGTCGGTCAACAGGAACAAGCTGAGCATCGGCATCGACCTCAAGACGGCTGAGGGCAAAGAAGTCCTCAGGAGGCTGCTGAAGGGGGCGAACGTCTTCGTCGAAGGGTTTCGTCCCGGCGCAATGAAGAGGCTCGGCTTCTCATTCGAAGACGTGCGAAAGATCAATCCGACGATCATCTACTGCTCGATCTCCGGGTTCGGCCAGAAGAGCGAAATGAGCTCCATGCCTGGCCACGACATCAACTTCCAGGCGCTAGCGGGGTCTTTGGGATACTCCTCGCACCCCGAGGTCCCGTTTCTCCAGCTCAGCGACATAGCGTCAGGCATGTATGCGGCCTTGGGGATTCTGGGGGCCCTGGCGTCGAGGAAGGGACCGGTGCGCTTGGACGTCCCGATGGTCGGATCGCTGCTTTCCTGGATGGTGGTGCCCGTGGCGGAGTATCTGGCCACAGGGGTCGCGCCGAAGCCCGGGTCTAGCATGATCTTCGGTTCCACGCCGTACTTCAGGGTCTATGGAACGTCTGACGGGAAGCAGATGGCAGTCGCGGCCATCGAGGAGAAGTTCTGGCGGAACCTGCTGAGTGAGCTGGGAGTCCCGGAGCTGGAGCACAAGAGGTTCGGGACCGCGGAGGAGAGGAAGGAGGCCGAGGAGACCTTGGCGCGGGTATTCGCAACGAGGACTAGAGACGAGTGGGCGCGGCTGCTGAGCAAGAGCGACACGTGCGCGACTCCCGTCCTCACAGTCGAGGAAGCCCTCGAGTCCAAGTGGGCTAAGGAGGAACGCGCAGTCGTAAGGGCAGGAGACGACCTGGTCCTCAACAGCGCGATTCGGTCGAAGCCTCCCCAGCGTTCCAAGTTCAGACAGGCTCCCCGACTGGGGCAGGACACTCTGTCCATCGTTAGGATCCTCGGATACTCAGAAGCGCAGATAGCGCGCCTGAGAAAAAGACGAGCGATCGAATAACTGGCCAACCTCTATTAACGGCGTCCGGCCGAAGAGCGTTCCCGTTGAAGGCGGACACTCTCCCTAACGTCGCGGTCCTGGGCGCCGGTGTGATGGGCCACGGAATCGCTGAGGTGGCCGCCATGTCAGATTGCAACGTGAGCCTCTACGACGTCAAGGAAGAGTTCGTCGACGCCGCGCTCAAGAAGATCAAGTGGAGCCTGTCAAAATTCGCAGAGAACAAGACGATCTCGCAGGACAGGGCAGATGCGGCGATGGCGAGGATCAGGGGGACGACCGACCTCGGCTCCGCGCTGGCGGGTGCCGACCTTGTGATCGAGGCAGCGCCCGAGGACATAGACATCAAGAAGGATTTGTTCGCGAAGGCGGACAAGATGGCGAAACCTGACGCGGTCTTCGCCTCGAACACGAGCACCCTCCCGATAAGCGAGATCGCGGAGGCCGTGGGGCGCCCTCAGTCCTTCGTTGGCATGCACTTCTTCAACCCTCCTCCTCTGATGCCTCTGCTCGAGGTGACGAAGGGCGAGAAGACGAGCGAGGAGACGCTCTCCCTCGCCATCGAAGTGGGCAAGAGGTTCAGGAAGGAGGTGGTCGTGTGCAAGAAGGACGTGCCAGGGTTCATCGTCAACAGGATACTTGGGCCCCTGCTGAACGAGGCCGCTTTCGCTGTCTCGAGAGGCGAGGCGACAGTCGAGGGGGTGGACTCGATGGCGGTCCACGCGGTCGGGCTTCCGATGGGCTTGTTCGAGCTCGCAGACTACAGCGGGATAGACACGATACTGAAGGCAGGGGTGGCCGTGAGCTCGCGCGACCCAGGCAACGTGGAGGTGGCCCCGCTGTTCAAGCAGATGGTAGAGGCGAACAAGCTGGGGCGAAAGACGGGCGAGGGCTTCTACAAGTACCAGGAAGCAGGCTGGTCGCGTCCGAAGATCCCGAAGGACGCCGGTGCATCAGTCGACCCGGTGTCGATATTCGCGCCTGCAGTCAACGCGGCCGCCTGGCTGCTCAGGAACAAGGTCGTATCCAAAGAGGACCTGGAGAAGTCGGTCAAGATGGGCCTGGGTTTCCCGGAGGGCATCCTGCAGATGGCGGACAAGTGGGGGTTGGACAAGATAGTCGGGTCGCTTCAGTCGAAGGAGAGGTCGGGGGCCAGGATGTACGCGCCAGACCCGCTCCTGCTGCAGATGGTCGCTGCGGGAGACCTCGGTCTGAGCTCCGGCAGGGGGTTCTACGACTACTCAAGCACCGAGTCGAAGAGGGAAGAGATAGCCGTGAAGAAGGCACCGCCGCTAGCCTGGATTCTCCTGAACAGGCCGCACAGGCTCAACGCCCTGACTCAGAAGATGGTTCAGGAGCTCGCCAGCGCGCTCAAGGACCTGGACTCGGACGGAGCCGTAAGGGTCATAGTCATACGCGGGGCCGGCGAAAAGGCCTTCACCTCCGGGGCCGACCTGACGGCGTTCGGCGCCGAGTCCTCCGCCAAGTTCTTCGACCTCTCCCGGAGCTGGAACGAGTCTTTCTCCCTAATCGAGCGCGTCGGCAAACCGGTGATCGCGGCGATCAACGGGATGGCCTTCGGAGGGGGATGTGAGCTCGCGCTTGCGTGCGACTTCCGCCTCGCCTCTGAGGACGCGCAGATCGGTCTGACCGAGACGCGCCTCGGCTTGATGCCCGGGGCGGGTGGGACCCAGCGCCTTGCGAAGATAGTCGGACTGCCAAAGGCGAAGGAGATGATCTTCCTCGCGCAGAGGCTCTCGGCGGAGGAGGCCCTGAAGGCAGGACTGGTGAACAGGGTGTTCAAGAAGGAAAGGTTCGACGAGGGGGTCACCGAGTTCGCGAACAAGCTCGCTAAGCAGCCGCCTCTGTCACTGAAGTTCGCCAAGAATGCATTGAGCCTGTCTTCCCAGGTTCCGACAGACCTCGGGCAGCTCTTCGAGGCGGCGGCGTTCGGACTTCTCCTGTCGACGGGCGACGCGAACGAGGGCATCTCCGCGCTGCTGGAGAAGAGAGAGCCCGAGTTCAAGGGCGGGTAACTGTTTATTTTGCACTTCGGTTGCCGACACGTCGGGTTGGCGTCATTACTGAGTTGAGCGAATTCCCTGAAGTGCACGTGAAGCCCGAGTACGCTGAGATTCAGAAGTGGGCGCGCGACTTCGCCGTCCGCGAGGTCCTACCCGTCGCGGAAAGAGTGGACCGGACAGACGAGTATCCTATGCAGCTCATGAAGAAGATGGGCGAGTACGGGCTCCTGGGCATAACCGTCCCTCAGGAGTACGGCGGGCTGGGTCTCGACATGATGGGGGCCGTCATTGTGGGCGAGGAGCTGACGAAGGCGAGCCTTTCCGCCGGTTTCATCATGGGCGTGCAAAACGGACTCGCAGGCGCCGTCCTTTCGATGTTTGGCTCCGACGCGCAGAAGTCCGAGTTCCTCCCCCGGCTCGTCAAAGGCGACATAATTTGCTCCTACGGGCTGACAGAGCCGGGGGCCGGCTCCGACGCCGCGGGAATATCGACGAGGGCGACCAAGGACGGCGACTCGTATGCAGTCAACGGCTCGAAGATCTTCATCACGCAGGGCGCGGTAGCCGACCTGCTCGTGTTCTTCGCAAGGACGGGCGCCCCTGAGGATGGTGCCGCAGGGATAACCGCCTTCTTCGTCGAGAAGGGAACGCCAGGCTTCAGGGTCGGACAGAAGCTCGAGGTGATGGGAGCGAGAGGCACGGCGACCGCAGAGCTGGTCTTCGAAAACTGCAGGATACCTGCCTCCAACATGATCGGGCGGGTCGGGGACGGATACCTCATAGCGATGACAATACTCAGCAAGTCGAGGATAGGAGCCGCCGCCGCCTCCGTGGGCGTCGCAGAAGCCGCGCTGGAACAGGCGCTCTCTTACGTGAAGAAGAGGAACATTTTCGACAGGCCCCTGGCGAAGTACGAGGCCATTAGGTTCATGATCGCGGACATGGCCACGAGGATAGAGGCGGCGAAGCTCCTCACCTACAGGGCGGCCAGCGTCCACGACAGCGGCCAGGAGTACATGAAAGAAGCGGCCATGGCAAAGTACTACGCGAGCGAGACGGCCGTCTGGGTGGCCGAACGCGCCATCCAGATACACGGCGGGTACGGGGTAAGCAAGATGCTCCCGCTGGAGAGATACCTCAGGGACGCAAAGATTCTTGATATAGTGGAAGGGACTTCAGAAGTCCAGAGATGGATACTTTCAAGAGAGCTCCTGGACAACAAGTGAGGCCCGAACCATGAGCAGGGTCGCCATCGTGGGCATCGGGCACTCGAAGTTCGGGAGGAGGAGCGACGTCAACGTCGCGGAGCTGGCCTTCGAGTCGATAAAACAGGCGGTGGACGACGCGGGCGTGGACAGGAAGGACATCAAGAACGTGATAGTCGGGTCGGCGGGAGGATGGTACGAGGAGTCGCTCCCGGCCGTCATCGTCAACGAGTATGCGGGGTTCGGCTCAGTGGGCACGATGAGGGTCGAAGCGGCCTGCGCCAGTGGAAGCGCGGCGCTGAAGTCAGCCTACAACAGCATAGCGAGCGGGGACGGCGACGTGGCCATGGCGGTGGGAGTCGAGAAGATGACGGAGGTCGACACTCCGACCTCGATCGAGCTCATCGGAAGGGCCGGGTCCTACATGTGGGAGTTCGAGAACTACGGCATGACGTTTCCCGCTTACTACGCCCTCTACGCGGTAGCGCACATGAACAGGTTTGGCACGACCGAAGAGGACATGGCGAGGGTCGCCGTGAAGGCCCATCACTATGGGGCCATGAACCCGCTCGCACAGTTCCAGAAGGAGATCACGCTGGAGAAGGCGCTCGCCTCCCAGATGGTGTCGTGGCCTCTGAAGCTCTACGACGCCTGCCCTCTGTCTGACGGATCCGCGTCGGTGGTCCTCGCGTCTGAGGAGGCAGCGAAGAAGCTCACGGACACTCCTGTCTGGATCAGAGGGATCGGCTACTCTTCAGACTCGGCCAACCTTAGCAGGAGAGACGACTACGTCGGGCTCGCGGCCTCCGCCGAAGCCGGCCGACGGGCTTACGCCATGGCCAAGGTGTCTCCTGACATGATGGACGTGGCCGACTGC
>JASIEW010000037.1 GCA_030045755.1 Nitrososphaerales archaeon | reverse complement strand
CTGCTCTCCTCCTCCACGTCGTGAGGGAACCTCTTGCTGAGCTTCATGGTGAGCGCAGTCATGCCCCCGGGAGTGCCTATGACCACCTTGCACGTCGGAGAGAGCCTACGGAGAAGTGAAGAGACGGCAAACGCGGAGAGATACGCGTCTGCGTCCGCGTTGCGGTGACAGACCACCGCGGCCTTGCTGAGCGTTCTTGGGTCTGTGAAGGGAAACTCGCTTGTCTTCTCCAAGGGCATTGGGCCTACGCGTCGCCGGGGGGCTGCGCCTGCGAGGGCTTGGGCTTCACTGCCTCGTCTATCTTCCCTTGAAGCTCCTTCAGACTATCTCTAAACCTCGTCTCCTGCTTCGAAAGCACCATCTTCCTGGTGCTCGCGAGCTCCTTCTTCTCTGCGAGGTCCTTGACCACCCGCTCCTTCTCGACTTTCACCAACAGGTTGCCGGCGAACTTGTAGATGGCCTCGTTGTCAGCCGCCTTGCCTAGCTCTTCCAGGGCCTTCTCGGTCTCGCCCAGCTCGAGTTCCACCTGCTGCTTCTGCACCAGGACAGCCTGGAGGTTCTGCTGAATCTGGTCGTATCTGGCGAGCTGCTCCCTAAGGTATGGAGGTAACTCGGGCTGACTCATTTATTGATTCCAACCGATTCAAGCTGCTTAAAGTCTTTTTCAGGACTTTCTGATTTCCTTCCCTCGTCGATGGTCGCCTTGAGCTTGGCGAGTATCACCCTCGCCTTCTCCGCGACCTCTCCGGGCCTGTCTCCGGTTACAATCACTTCGCAGCCTCCGGCCCTCGGGATCGCGGAAGGGACGGCGGCCCTGATCCTCTCGGCGGTGGCCTTGTCTGTCTTGAACGAAATCCTCAGTTCAACGGATTCTATCGGCTTACTTTGCCTTTGCCTGCGCGAGGTCATAGGCTCCGCCCGCCACCGTGTATCCGCACGACTTGCATTTCCAGATGCCTGAGGCGACCCTGGCTAACTTCGCGCCCGAGCACGAAGGACAGTCCCTCGCTTTCTTGAGCACTACGTACGTCCTGGAGTACCTCTTCCTGAGGGTCGAGCCATACTTCGCTCCTAGGCCCTTTACGTTCTCTCTCCTCGCGTGAGGCACCTACTTCGTCGCCTCTATGATCTTGGCACGCAGCGCTCTGCCGACCTCGATGGACGTGTCTGCCGCCTTCAGGACCATGGCAGGGCTGATTGTGCTCGCCTCGCCCTTCTGACTGGCGCAGATGTTGCCATCGTCGTCGGTCGAGATGGTTATCCGCATGTCCATCATGACCTCTTCTTCAGAGTCCGGGTCTACGATGAGGGCGTCGGCTATCCTCGCCATCGTGACAGAGATCGGGGTCCTCTCCACCGGGAGTGGTATCAGCTCGTCCGTGGCGACGGCCTTCTCTTCCTCCACCTTGTACTTCTTCATCTTGGCCGTCCTCAGCGCCGAGACCACGGCGTAGCTGGTGGCATCGAATAGGTTCCCATCCACGTTCATGACGTTGCAGTCGACGAAGACCGTTATCACGCTCTTTCCGGGAACGAGGCAGAGCCTGCTGAGGTCCACCATTTCAGACTCACGGATCCCCCTGTCGACCACCCTCGCTAGCTCGATGGCTTCCTCGCTCGGAGGGCCTGCTTCGGCATAAGGAGAGGCCAACGGGAGTATCTCAGCGTTCACCATCAGGACGCCCTTGTCAGGGGTGTCAGGGAACGGGGTGCCGGTCGCTATCTTCACGCCCGCTATGACCTGAGTGTTGCCTAGGCTGACCCTCGCGGACCCGTTCGCCTTCTGTATGATTCCCGTCTCTATGGTGAGCGGCCTCGGCTCGTCCAGGCGCCTTCCTCCCACCCTCTGCCCCTTGGCGAGCATCTCGGCCATCTGCGTCTTGCGTATCGTCTCTACCACGTAGTTCTTTTTCATCGACATCTACTCCGCCTCCTCCTCCACCTGGTCCGGACTCATTCCCGAGCTGAAGAACCTCTTTGTGAGTGCCTCCCTCTGCATGGAGTAGATTTCCTTTCCCTTCTCCATGGCCAGCTCGAAGGCCTTCTGGAAGTTTTCCCTGGTGTAGATGCCGTCGACCTGCAGCAGGGTGACCACGCCCTTTCCAGGCATTATCGCCACAGGCATGTCGCCGTTGCCTTCCTTGTCTTCAGTGTCGTCGAGGTCAGCCACCACCTCTTCGCCGAGGAGGCCGCACGAGCACCCCACGACGAGGTCGCGCATGTTGATCCCTGCGTCGGCCAGCGCAAGCGAAGCTGCGGTGATTCCGGCGACCCTCGAGCCGCCGTCCGACTGGAGCACCTCGACCCACACCTCTATCGCGGTCCTGGGATAGTCTTCGACGACGACCGCGGGCGCCAGCGCCTCTCTGGTGACCTTCGAGATCTCGATCTCCCTCCTCGACGGCGCGGGGTTCTTCCTCTCGTCGACGGAGAACGGCGCCATGTGGTACCTGCTCCTGAGCAGCGCCCTGTCCGGCAGCACCTGATGCTTCGGGTGCACTTCCTTGGGGCCATAGACGGCCGCGGTGATCTTGTTCTTGCCCCACTCGATGTGGGCCGACCCGTCGGCGTTCTTGAGGACGCCCACTTCGATCCTTATCGGCCTGAGCTCGTTCCACTTCCTTCCGTCCAGCCTTATGCCGTCTTCGGTCATCAGTTTCTTTTTAGTTTCCATTCTCGCTACCTCCTAAGTACTGCTCGACCTTCGCCGCCAGGTCCGCAGCGTGAGCCTCCCTGTCCACCAGCTTGATCGCGGTCACCGCCTTTTGGATAGACTCGACCGGGCCGTTCACTACCACGACGCCGTTCTGCCCCACCCGTATGTCGCACGCCGTCCTTTCGCTGATTGAATTGATCATCATTCCCCTCTTTCCGATGAGCCTCGGCACCTTCGTAGGAGATATCTTCACGATCTCGCCCGCGTCCACCTTCCCATATCCCTGTCCACGGATGCTGAGCTGGGGGTCCCTCGACCTCTCGAAGGACTCGATCCTCGCTCCGATCATGTCTCCGACCTTGAACTTCGATGACAGGTCGTGCGTAGCCGGCGAGAACTCGCGCCCAAAGACGAACGACGCCGGGAGAAACCCGTCGAAGCACGAGTTGATGTCGACCACCCATCCGAACCCGTTGACGTCGACCACCTTTCCTATGACCTCGTCGTCTGTCCTCGGGAGATAGGGCCCGGTCAGAGGGTTGAGCTTGACGCCGTCCCTCCCGACTTCGGCGAGGCCCACCCTCAGGGCCACGAGGTCGTCTCCGTTCTTCTCGATGAAGGGTCCGTACCTGAGGTTCCCACTGGCAATCACGTCTCCTGGAATTACCTTCTTCCTCTCAATCATTGGCATTTTTTCACTTCACCATCGTCACCTGGGCCGCACCTCTGGTCGTCGAACCAAGGCGGTCAAGCAGGG
>JASIEW010000036.1 GCA_030045755.1 Nitrososphaerales archaeon | reverse complement strand
AGGGCCGAGAACAAGGGCAGGAGCAACAAGCGGCTCTACTTCACAGTAGAGTAGAAGAACAGCGGGCAGCCCGCTGAGCAGCCGCGCCTGTGGTGTGCTTCGTTCTACCTTCTGCGGGAGACCCACACAGGCATCCGCTTCGCTGTGCAGTTGCCGCAGTAGGTCTTCATCACCCTGCTCGTTTCGTCGAAGACTGTCGTCGAGTGCGACATGCAAACTTGAGCTCCGCATTCAGCGCACGACGCGACCGCGTGGCCCTTGCATACCGAACATCTAGTCGTTCAGGTTCACCCCCAATTTTCCTGTCAGCTATCACAGTCCGAGCCTCTTCAGTGGCCTTTCGACTCCACGAAGTTGCGGTCCGTGCAGGGCTGGCAATTGGAACTGACGCGTCCGGCTTAATAAACAAGCGCCTCACAAGGGAAGCTTGACCTCACCGACGAACCTCTGCACGCCTTTGGACTCCAGCGTCTTCGAGTTCTCGTCGGCTTGGGCAGCGGTAAGCCAGGCGCTCATCGCTTTGGAGTTCCCATCCGCGTCGCACAGGACCAAGGCAGAGGTGTCGTTCTTGCCTGGGATGACAGCCTGGAAGAGCTCTCTGCCTACAGGAGTCCACTCCGACGTCGTCATCTTCAGGAAGAGCATCGGGTGGCTGACCCCAGTTACTGTCTGGAGCATGTCCACCGCCTCCTTCACGCGAGCCTTTCCTTCCTGGACGGCCTGGAAGTAGTTCAATCCAGCCTACCCTCCAAGGTAGAGGAGGAGGAAGACTCCTGCGACTGCAAGAAGGACCCCTATCACTTGGTTGGTCTCAAGCCTTTCCTTGAGGAAGACCATCGCATATGAGGTGGCCACGGCCCCGCCCAGGCCGGAAAGCGCCGTCACCACTGGGAGAGAGCCCCCGGCTGCGAGGATGCCGTAGGTGAAAGCGAGGAAACCGATGGATTCGAGAAATCCTATCGCGAAGATTGTGTTCGACAGGGCCAGTCTGGAAGGCTTGACGTCTTGCCTGAGGAAGGGCGCAGCTGCAAACCCGACGAGCGTGCCCACGGCCCGTAAGATGACGGCCGGGAGCACGTAGCTGACGGATGGGGCGGCGTAACCGATGCCCAGATACGCTATGCCGAAGAAGATCGACGAGCCGACTGCGGAGAGCGCGCCGGCTCTGACTCCAGGGGCGCCCTTGCCGCCGATGTACGAACCCAGTTCGGTGAACCTTGTAGAAAGCAGGACGACTCCGAAGACGACCGCTGAGATGGCTAGAGCCTCGCCTGTGGAGACGATTGTGCGCAAGATCAGGACGGAGAGGACGGTCGTGACCACCGGATACGTGTAAGCGATAGGCGCGACCACCGACACGACCCCCCTGTGGAAGGCGTCGTACAGGAAGTTGAACGCGATGAAGTTAACCAGGCCCGCTGCCACCAAAGCGATTACGGCGTCCGGTGGAGCCGCGAGTGATGGGCTCAGTATCGGGATGAACGCGAGGAGGAAGGCGAGGGTGACGAGGTGCGAGTATACCACAGTCTTGTAGGAGCCTACGCGTTTCGACTGCGATTTCGAGAGATAGTCTCCGGTCCCCCAGCAGAGCGCTGCCGTGAGTCCGAGCAGGACAGGCGAGAATGTCGTGGGTATCCCAGGCGGTCTCGCACGTCCTGGGTTTAAGAGCCGTCTCTTGAGACGAGCGTCGATGAAGCTCGACGTGGAGACAGCGGTAGGGTCTCCGGCCGAGATTCCTGCACTGGCCAAGAAAGCCGAGGAGTTCGGATTTGACTGCTTCTGGGTGAACGAGACCCGGCACGATCCCTTCGTGCAACTCGCCCTCGCCTCCGTCAGCACCAAGAGGATAGGGATTGGAAGCTCGATTGCGTTGGCGTTCACCCGAAGTCCGACGACCATGGCCTATGCGGGCTGGGATCTTCAGAACCTGTCGGATGGGAGGCTAAAACTTGGGCTTGGTAGTCAGGTGAAAGGTCACATCGAGCGCAGGTTCGGGATGAGGTGGGAGGCTCCCGCGCGCAAAATGAGGGAGTACGTGCTCGCGCTCAGGGCGGTCTGGCGCAACTGGCAGACGGGTGGCACACTGGACTTTGAAGGAAAGTTCTACCAGCTCAACCTGATGACCCCGTTCTTCAATCCGGGCCCGATTGCACATCCTGAAATCCCGATCTACGTGGCAGGCGTAAACGGGACCATGTGCAGCGTCGCGGGATCTGTGGGCGACGGCCTCCACGTCCATCCGCTTCATACTCCGAGGTATCTGAGGGAGGTGGTCATGACCGGCCTCCAAAGAGGATTGAGCAGGGCCGGAAGGAAGAGGGCCGATGTCGAGGTGGCGGCCTCTGTCTTCGCGGCGGTAGGAGACACCGAGGCCGAAGTCGCGAGGCTCAGGGAGCTCTACCGGCAGCAGATCGCGTTCTACGCATCCACCAAGACGTACAGGGCGCTCCTGGACCTTCACGGTTGGGGAGACGTCGGGGAGAGGTTGCGTAGGCTTTCACTCAGAGGAGAGTGGGACAGAATGACAGGGGAAGTGACAGACGAGTTGCTCCGAGAGTTCGTGGTAGAAGGGTCGTCGAGCGACATGGGAGGAATCCTGACGAAGAGATATCGGGGGCTCGTGGACAGGATTAGGCTGTACAAGCACTTCGACGGTCGGGACGAATGGAAAGGCTTGGCGGCAGGGTTCAGGTCTTGATGCTCACTTCTGCAGCATCGCCCGCGTCGGTGCCGTAGTTGGACTCGGATTCCCTGTAGCTGCTGGTATACCTGCCCGACCTTCTGACGTATTCGAGGTAACTAGCCACTTCGCTCGCATGAGACTTCACGTTGTCCGCGACCACGACGCCCCCCTTTGTCAGAAGGTGCTCTGTGTCCTTCAGATAGGCGAGGTAGTCGCCCTTTACCGCGTCGAGAAAGATCATGTCGAACCTGCCCGTGAGTGTGGGCAGAACTCTCCTTGCGTCACCCACGATGACTTCGATGCGGTCGGAGAGCCCCGCTTTCGCAGCGTTGGAACGCGCAGTCCCAGCCATGTCCTCGCGAAGTTCAACGCAGGTCACTTTTTGCCCGGGCTTCAGATGCCTGGCCATCCGAATCGCGCTATACCCGACGAGCGTCCCCACCTCGAGTATGGCAGACGGCCTATGCTTCGAGACCACCTCGTCCAGTATGGCCCCCCGTTTCGGCCCGATTATCGGCAGCCCGAGACCCGGCGCAGTTTCCTCTATCTCCTTCATGACTTGCTCGGGAGTCACAAGAGGTCGGGTGGGCCCCCGTCGTGTAAAGTTGTCGGCGCACCTATGCAATCTTTTATAGCGGAAGTGGCGCAATCAGTGTGGAATGGGGATGTCGGCAGAGCAGGTGGACGTGAAGGAGGTTCAGCGTGAGATTTCCAAGATTGTGGACCCGGAGATAGGCATGCCGATAGTAGAGATGAACCTCATCGACAAGCTGGACATCAAAGACGGAGAGGTCGACGTCGAGTACCACGCGACCACCCAGTTCTGTCCGCCGGTCTTCGCCTTGAAGATATCCCAAGACCTCAGAGACAACCTGATGGGCGTCAAAGGGGTGAAAACCGTCAAGGTGGTAGTGACCGGGCACTATTTCGCAGAGGCGATCAACAGGCAGGTCAACAAGCCAGCGGGAGGCGCCGACCCTGGAGGCGCGCCGCAGGCTACCAAGTAACCGCGCTGAACGTAAGAACTCAGTGACGTGCAGAGGGTGCGCTGGCCCTACCGCGTCCTATGGATTATCGAAGGTTACCCAACAGAGAACAACGACGGCGTCCCCTTCAGCCTCATGCCTCTGGGACCGTCCAGCCTGATGTGTCTCCGTCTGCCCATTGGGTTCATGGAGCGTGAGAGGTCAAGACCCAAGTTGAACAACGAAATCAAGGAATACTGACCATCAGCTCAACGATAAGCGGCCGGTCGACAGCTTAAGAGAGCTCGCGATGCTCGGACCAACGTGGACGACCCTGACGACAGAGGGAAGGCGTACATCGTCGCCTTGATTTTGGACTCTAGGACCGAAGAAGCAATCAGGGCCCTGTGCCGGTGGTACAAAGTCGAGGAACCAAGACTGGGAGTAGGCGTGGTTGAGGGGAGGACCAAGGGTGTGGCAGCCGTCTACTCTCTGCGAAGGAAAGAGATTCTCGCAGCAAAGAGGGAGTTCCTTTACAATCCTTTCGTGATGATTCACGAGTTCTACCATCACCTGCGGTCCACGAGCGGAGCTCACAGAGGCACCGAGAAGCAGGCGGACAGATACGCGGCGGGTTTCATCGAGGCCTACAAAAGAATCGCAGTCGGTGCTGCGGGGTCACGCATGGAGCAGGGTTAGAGGCCGATCGCCTGCCATATGTCGTCGTCGTTGCTCAGGCTCGTAAACCCACACCTTTCGCACCTCTCTCCTCGGATCGTAACGGACTTCGCTGCCGTGCCTACTATCCTCTCGTATTCCAGCATCTGTCCGGCGTGGCACTTCTCGCAGATCAAGGCGCCAGTCAAACCGTCCGCTGGTATTAAGGAACTATGCAGCAATCCTTTAGGGCGCTTGCCACCCACCCGAAACGGTAGTCGAGTTCCATGGCATCAGAAGCGGGCAGCTGCATATTCTGTCAGATAGTCCTAGGAAGAGCGCCTTCCAACATAGTCTACGAGGATAGCAGGCACATAGCGTTCCTCGACGCGTTCCCCCTCTCAAGGGGACACACGTTAGTCTGCCCCAAACAGCATGGAGAGACCATCTGGGACATGGATGAAGCCGCGGTCGCCGACCTCTTCAAGGTCGCGTCCCGGGTATCGAGGGCCGTCGTCAGAGCGATCAAGGCGGACGGCTTCAGGTTCGTCCAGAACAACGGGAAAGCGGCAGACCAAGCTGTGGCCCACGTGCACATCCACGTGATACCGGTGAAGATGGTCGACAAGGGCGGCACGATGGGAAGGAAGACGTTCACGGCCGAAGAGATGAGACAGGTCGCGCTGTCGATCAGGTCAGAGATGAAGTAGAAAACCGATACGCGTCAATTGATGAACAGGGAGTACGTGGTGATCGCCTGATTGGTGCTCGGTCCTGTGATCATGTAGAGAGTGTAGACGCCCGCGCCATATTGGTTGATGAAGCTGTTGAGCGAAAAGCCCACGTCCACCTGCGTCTGAGTGAAGGTCCACGTCCCGGCGCAGACGGTGACTCCTTCCTCAAACTCCCCGCACATGCCGAGGACGCCGGGTGGAAGGACCCCGCCGATTATCGTACCAGGCGTGTACTCACGCGGCCCGCTGTTGAGCTGCGCGGGGGTCTCGGGTTGCGGCGTTGGGTCGTAAGCCACATAGATCGAGCTGACGTTGTCGGTCACTGCGGGATGGATGGGGACTCCGCTTATCGTCACATAGTTGGAGTCCGATATCGAAAGCGAGAAGTTGCTGATGTAGACGCTCTCGAATTCCTCGTCGAAGTAGACGCTGGTGCTGTTGTAGCTTATCCCGATCGAGACCTCGTCGTGGAGCGGGTTGATGATGTTGTCCTTGTGTCCGTTGTTGCAACAAGCCTGGTCGTTGTAGACCATGTCGTATTCGAGGGTCTTGATGGCCCCCTCGACCGACGCGGTGTTGTAGTTGGCGCCCGGGTCATAGATGTAGGCGATGTTCTCGAAGTCTGCGCCCGTGCCCCCCAGGAGAGTGAATCTCATGTACGGCTTGTACCCCTGCGTGTCCCAGTGGGCGAAGTAGCCGTATCTGAGCATGGAGTCGGCGTGTTGTTGGCCGGCTGAGTTGTTTCCCAGGGTAACAGGAGGGGCGCTGAAGTTCGCGCGGTCCCAGTTGATCAATTGCAGGGCATAGGCGGCTAGCACACTATAGTCCGGAGGGAAGATGATGTCCGCCGAGCCGTTGCCTATCAGCGGCGAGTAGGAGTGGGCCGTGATGTCGTCTCCCGCTGTGTTGGAGGTGTACGACGCCAGCTTGGAGATGACTCCAGGGACGGACCCTAGCGCTGAGGAGATTTCGGGGCCGTAGAACACGAACGACGCCAAGAGTACTATGGCAACGACCATGAGGGCGGCGGTCCCTTTCATGCTGGGTTCATCCTTCGGTACATCTCCTTGGTTCGTCCTGACCTTCAACTAGGCATTGAAGGCCGTTCAGAGATTTAAGCCGAGCCGAACAATAATCCATGTTTACCGTTGCCCTCATAGGAGATGAGACGCTTCGCCCGGTTATGCTGTAAGGCCCTCGTCGTCGTATGAGAGCGCGCCGGCCGGGATTTCGGGAAAACTCTCTCTCATGCGCTGCTCCGCGACCGAAGCCGCCTCTTCCATGACCTTCTGCGCGTCCTCGTTGGCCGCGTCGAAGTTCAGTGAGAGGCCCGATGTAGTCCCAGCGTCGACCAG
>JASIEW010000035.1 GCA_030045755.1 Nitrososphaerales archaeon | reverse complement strand
TCTCGAAGTACGCGTCGGATGATGGTGGTGCGAACGTCTCCGTCTCTGACCTCACGATAAGGCAGGGCGACGAGGCCGCGGTCGAGAGGATGGTGGTCTCTAACACGGGCACGGTCCCGGTCTCGACGCTCGAGGTGGACACGTCGGGCGTGGCGTCGGGGGCCCAGTTCTGCTATGTGGTGTCTGATACGGAGAGCGCGGAGACTCTGGAGTCGACGTGCCCCACGCTCTCCTCCATGTCCCCGGCCGTCTCTCTGAGCGCACCGATCCCGCAGGGGCAGTCCGTGGTCGTGCAGTTCACGATTCAGGGGCAGGCCTTCGTGACCGGCTCGACATCTGAGGTGGTGGTCGTCGTCGCCGATGGGGCACAGGCCTCCCTCAGCGCGCTGGTGGTGCCCGCCTGAAGCCTCCCTCCAGGCGAAGGGGCGTGGCGAGCGTGATAGGGATGCTCTTCATGGTGGTCGTCTTCATGCTCGCGATAGGCACGCAGGTCTACATCTCGGGCCTCGAGGCCCAGTCGTACCAGGCATCCCAGCAGGCCCAAGAGATCCTGGGCAGGCACGCGATGGAGTCGCTGTCCTACACGCAGCCCGCCGCGGGGCTGGAGGTGACAGACACCGGCCCCGACTCCGTCGAGCTGGTGGGCATGGTGCTCAAGTTCCAGAACGGGACGGTCTACAGCCTGGGCTCCGCCTCCTCGCCCGCCTTCGTCCCCTCCACGATTCCATCCAGCGCGGGCGTCCAGGTCGGACCGCTGGTCCCGTCAGGGACGTGCGAGCCGGGCAAGGCGAGCTGCGCCTCGGAGTACGAGTCCATAGTCGACGGTGCGTCGTCGGGCGCGGCGGTGGGCCTCGTGACGTCCCTCGGGAACACCTTCTGGTATGTCCCGGGAGCGACCGGAGGAGGGGCGGGCGGCCCCGGAGCAGGGTACTATCACACGGCATCCGCCGAGTCCACGACCTCCAGCACGTTCGTGGGCATACCCGGCCTGTCGTTCTCGGGAGCGGCCGGCGCGTACTACGCGGTACAGGTCTTCGTGGCTTATTGGCAATCGTCGCCGTCCAGCACGGTCATCGCGTTCGCCGTGTCCGTCACTTCGGGCGCGTCCTTCCTGTTCTGCGGGGGCCTGTATTGGGCGGACCCAGCCCAGGGGACGACCGACCTCCCGGCGGGGAACGAGTGCACGAGCGCTTCAGGGACGTCCTTGGGTCCGACGGACGACACCCAGAACTCGTGCACCTCCGCTGCGGGCGCCTGCGAGTTCGTCGGCACGGCCTTCGTATCATTCAAGGACGCGGGCACGTTCCAGTTCGAGTTCAGCGGCTCCTCCTCGGACACGGCTAACGTGGCGCAGGACTCGACTATGGTGGTCACTCAGGCGTCGTGATGCGCGCCACCGGGACGACGGCGTCGTCGAAGAACCTCCTCGTGGCGCCGCTCGCAGGCGAGTCGAAGGGGTCCACGCTGACCAGCACGGGCAGGTCCCTCACGGCGTGGCCCAGCACCAGGCACATCCGGGGGGGCAGGGTGCGGACTATCGCCTTCACAGTGTCCGAGTCGACCATCGACGCCTGGGAGACCAGGGAAAGGTCCGCGTCGTTGCTGAAGCTGTAGAGGAATATGTTGTCCACCTGCCTGTAGATTTTCTGGTCGATCGCGTCGGGCTGGTTGGTGACGAAGACTGTGAAGACCCCGAAGTGGCGCATCCTCGTGATGAGGTCCTCCCAGTAGGTGTCCCTGAGATACAGGTGGGCCTCCTCCGCGAAGAGGAAGAGGGGCGGTATCCTCCTGTGCTCGAGGAGCTCGACGACCTTGGAGAGGACGAGCTCCACCACCATCCGCCTGTTGAGGGGAGAGACCCCGGACAGAGAGACGACCAGTGAGCCCCCGTTCCTGTTCCTCGAGAAGAAGTCCCTGAGGTCGAACTGCTGGTCGACCTTGTCTGTGAACAGGCCTGAGGAGGCGATGGTGTGGAACCTCGCGAAGAGGGCGTCCCTGACGAACTCGTTGCAGCGCCACTGGTGTATCGCGGACTCGAGGTTGCCGAGTGTCAGCTCGCCCCTGTCCTCGAGCTGCTGCCAGATCTTGACGAACTCCCTGAGCGACGTGCCGGGCATGTCGAGCGAGTGCGAGAGCAGGTTGGTCACCGCGCGCAGGCCGACGGTCGCGAGAGAGAGCTTCATCTCCCGGCCCGGCCTCATGACGGTCACGCGCCCCGAGACCTCGGTCTTCGAGCCGTCCGCGCGCAGGCCCACCGAGCCGTATTCGTCATTGAGGTCGAAGACTATGGAGTAGGCGCCCTGCTCGAGGAGGCCGCGCAGCAGTATCTTGGCGAGGTGCGACTTCCCCGACTCCTTGCGCCCCGTTATCACTGATATCCTCCCGTCGAGCGACTCCGCGGCTATCGAGAAGACTGACTCCGAGTCGACCGTTCCTATCCTGATGCCCCTCGCGCCCAGAGGAGACACCGCGCGCCCGAGGTCGTCCACGAGCAGCCTGCTGACCATGGCGCTAGTCCTGGAGGGCATCCAGTCCGACCTCGGCGACAGCCTCTCCTTCGAGATCGTGCCTCTGGCCTTGCAAAGAAGAACCCTCATGTCCCTGATCAGCGTCGAGATGGTGGCGAGGTTGGTGGGGTCGGAGGTCGTCCCCTCCACGGAGAGCGAAAGCACCTCTTCCCGGGCTATCTCCTCGTCGATGCCTTCGATGTCCAGATAGCGCTCGTCGTAGACCTGGAGGACGAGCCCGCGCTCGGGCTCCGACGCGAGCAGGTAGTCCCCCACCTTGACCGCGTCCCTCGGGGAGGCCACGACCAGTATGTCTCCCCCTTCCTTCTTCAGTATCCTCACGGCTCACGCCCCTCCCTTGAAGCTCCCCAGGGCGACGGCCCTGAGCGGGAACGTCGACAGCTGCCTCAGCCTGAAGCGACCGGCCACCAGGGCCTTGAGCGCCTGCCCGTCCGCGTTGGAGAATATCGAGAGGTGGTGCGCGACCTTCAAGGAGTCTGGGTAGCCTGACGAGAACGCGTCGTTCCACAGGAGGGTGCCGAGGACAGACTCCACCGGCTCGCTTCCCGGAGAGATGTCCAGGCGGAAGACCAGGCCGTCGGCCGAGAACTTCGCGAGCACGGTGCGCAGGGGGCCGTCGTCCACCGTGTAGTAAGAAGGGGCGGCGCGCTTCGAAAGAACTGCCACGGCCTCCTCGGAGAATATCAGGCTGCTCGACTTCGAGAACCCGATCAGTCTCGTGCCCGCGCATGAGGGCTTGCGCAGCCTCGCCGCGAGGAGGCCCATGGGGTGCCTGAGAGAGCCGTCTGACATCACCAGCATCTCCTCCTCGCTCCCCATCAGGGCCTCGACCACGCGCGTCTCCACTCTGTTCCTGATCAGCCCCTCGGCCACGGCCCTGTCGGAGAGGGCCAGGGACAGCTCCTCGGGGTGCAGGCTCGTCCCCAGGCCGGATACCCCCGAGGAGGAGACGTACACCAGGATCGGGCCGAGCCTGAAGAAGCGCCTCAGGGCGCCCTCCAGGGAGAGGCCCACCGCCGCTCTCGCGGCGTACAGTGAGCCATGGGACGTCTCGCCCAACAACATGCACGTCGAGTCGACTGACGCGACCGGCCGCCCTTTTTTGACAGGTATTATGCACCCAGGGACCAGGTCGGCGCCCGCTTCCTCGAAGTACGGGTAGAGCTCGCGGCCGTACCTGCTGAACACGAACCGCCTCCCGCAGAGGTCATTCTCTGCGCTCAGCGTCAGCTCAGCCAGCGCGTGCTCGAACTCCTTGGCCAGGGAGCCCAGAACGTCAGACTCGTTCTTGCCCCGAAGGCTTAAAATATTGTTGTGCATGTTGGCCACCAATAGTAGCACATGGTGGCTTTAAAAGGCTTGCGCATGTTGGCCAATAGCAACAATAGAGAGGGCCCAGGTTGAACGAAGACGCGCCCCGCCAGGGGGTCACGGTCAAGCTGAAGAGGGGCGCGTGGGAGATAGAGATCACCGCGCCCGAAGAGAGGGTGCAGCAGGCCGTCGAGAGCGTCCTCGCCGGCATGGCCTCGAAGGAGCCAGCGCTGGTGGAGGCACAGATCGCGCAGCCCGACGAGCACAGGTTCGAGACGTGCAGAGGCCTTCTCGTGACACTGTGGCGCGAGGGGTGGTTCTCCGCTCCCAGAGCGCTTTCGGAGGTCCATGAGGAGATGAGCAGGAGGGGGTACCACTACGACAGGACCGCGGTGGCCCACACGCTCGTCGACCTGGTCAGAGAAGGGACGCTGTTCAGGGACGGGAGCGCGAGGAACTACAGGTACGTGCAGAAGTTCCCGTTCAAGGAGCAGGTTTGAGCTTCTTGGAGAGCTGATCCCCGAGCCTGCTGACGCCCATCGTGGTTATCCTGTACTTTCCGCCTGCGTCGGTCCCGAGCCTCTCCACGAGCGCGGACTTTGTCAGCTCGCTTAGCCTGGAGCTGATCGTCTTGGGGTAGAGGCCCGTGGCCGCCTCGATCTCCCCCACTGACATCGCGTCCGTCTGTGCCTTCCCGCTCAAACTCGCGATCCTCGAGGCCACCAGCTGGAGTAGTATCGTGTCCCTGTCGCTGAGTCTCCGGTCCTGGGTCCACACCCTGGGGCCCTCCGGGGTGATCTTCACGTATTCCTTGAAGGTCAGAGTCATGTCGTTGAGCGAGTGGTTCAGGCTGATGGCGCGTGCGAGGTCCATCCCAGGTATCACCTTCGACACGAACTCATGTAGTGATCTGAGCACGACCTCGGGCGACCCGGAAAACTCTACGTTGGCGTCTCCGTAGCTTACCTTGATCGACAGTACGTCGGTGGACAGGACGACTCAGGTCTCCGGCCTCGCGTGCCTTCGGTTCCGCTTAAATGAGTTTGGGAGCGAGGATTTTGTTAACTCCATTCCACGGTCGTCTCATGATGTCCTATGGACAGGGCTAAATCAGCCGAGAGAGGACGGCTCTAAGGTTGAGCGGTCGAGTCAAGCGGGGAGTCGTCTTCACTCGCCCAAGAGGAGTGGGAGCGGAGAATCAGGAGTAGGTTGAAGTCTCGGTGAGGACTCGAACAAAGGTAGCAGTTATCGCGGCTCTTGCGGTTGTTGTCGCCGCAATCTTGGTCTGTGTCCCAGTAGTGTCAAACCCGAGTAGGTGCAACATTGTCGCGCCAGGAGGGGGAATACAGCCAGGGGAGCCCGTTTGTATTCCCTATGAAATGGACTCGATGACTTACCACTATCTTGGCTTGGGCGTTTTCAGTTCATACAAGGGCGAGTTCTACTACTTTTGCACTCCGGATTGGTGTCAAAGCATATGACTTCCCGAGTGTGCGACGAGGTTAACAGAGTCAGAGAGCGGGTCAGTCTTCGCCCCTAGGGAAGAGCTTCTCGATGAGCCCTACCAGGCCGGCTAGCGTCAGAATGCACCCGATGGGCGCCAGTATCACCGCGAACAAGAACAGCGCCTCGTAGCCGCTCAGAGGGACGCGACCGGTGCCTGTGGATCCTCTAAGGAACTTCTGCCCTCCCTCGTCGTAGAGAGTGAGGGCTGCGTATAGGACGATCAGACCCGCGACCAGGAGGGCCAGAAACTTGACCGAGAACCTGCTCCTTTGCATGCCAGTCGGCCGCATCAGGCGGTTTTTAAAAGCGAAAGCGCGTCAGGAGCTTTCCGGAGCCGGCACCTCGTGCGTCCGCTCCGTCTGCACGGTCATACCTATTGGAAGCTGCGAGGAGGTGTATACGAACTCGCCGTCGTCAGCCTTGAACCGCCTTATCTTCGAGCCCTTCGCCAGTCTGAGGAGCGCCACCGCGACCGACTGCTTGGGGTAGTTCAGGCCGTACGACTGCAGCGCGACCCGGACGTCGGACAGCTTCCTCCTCTCCCTTCCCCAGGGGCCTGCGAAGAACTTCGAGATGACATCCGCGAGCGAGTCCCCCTTCTCTATGGAGACGACGGGTATCTGATCCTGCTGCGGCTGGCCCGGGACCTCCCCCGTCCTGGCCGCGGGACTGGCCTCGCTCCCTTCCCGTGATGGCCCCGCAGAGAGCTTGGAGGCTAGCAGCGGCACGAGGTCGATGGCCTCCGCTATGTGCTCCGGGTCTGCCTCTACCTCTGCCTCCGCCTGGCCTATCCTGACTCTGACCTTCGTCAAGCGCATCCCGTCGTCGTTTAGGCCGCCCTGATAAGTTAGATTGGAAGACGGAAGTCCTCTCTCACGGTCGTGAGGACGAGGTGGGTGTTGGTCCTCTCGACGAAAGGCATCGCGAGGAGGCCCTTGGTGAAGCGGCTCAGCTCCTCGCGGTCCCTGAACTTCGCGATCACTATGCCGTCTATCTCCCCAGTCACGTCGTAGACCGCGCAGACGCCAGGCAGCTTTGCGATCTGCTTCTCCATCTCGAGCAGCCTCCCCTTCGAGACGAAGATCTCGGTCACCACGGTTATCTCGTAGCCGAGGGACTCGAAGTCTATCAGCCCGGCGTATCCTTTCACGACCTTGCTCGCTTCCAGCTTCGCCACCCTCCCGGCGACGGTGGTGGTCGACACGTTCAGGGCAGCCGCGATCTGTCTGAACGAGGACTTGCCTCCCGTCAGCAGATGCCGGAGTATCTCCAGGTCCAGGCGGTCGACGTCCAATCGTCCAGTCACTGACGCCCCGTGCCGGCTCGTGCTTGGATGCTTGTCCTGTGATTGCGCCTGCATGCCCACGAACATCCAGCTGCACCGAGATGAGGCTTATATTTGTTCTGGACGTGACCGTCATCCGTGACTTACAAGATCACCCCGGAAGGGAAGTTCGTCAAGAGGTCGTTCACGCCCGAGGAGGCGCTCGACGCCATCAGGAAGCAGGGAGTGAAGTTCGTGGACCTGCAGTTCACTGACGTCCCGGGGAGGCTCAGGCACGTGAGCATACCCTCCGAGATGATGGGCCCTAGGATGTTCACTGACGGGGTGGCGAAGCTCGACGGGTCTTCCGTCAAGGGGTTCGTCGACATCTACGAGTCGGACATGCTGCTCGTGCCAGACTCCTCTACCTTCGGCGTCGTCCCCTGGCTGGAGGACAGCGTGAAGACCGGGCGTTTCATCTGCGACGTCCGGGCCGGATACGGGGCCGGCCGGTTCAGCAGGGATCCCAGGCACATAGCACAGGTCGCGGAGGCGAAGATCAGGGAGGCCGGCTTCACCGACTCGCTGTGGGGCCCGGAGATCGAGTTCTTCGTCTTCGACGCGGCGACCTGGGAGGTCAACGACCCCTTCGGGTCGAGCTTCAGGATATCGTCGAAGGAGGCTGCGAACCAGTCTGGAGGGACCAACTTTCCCATACGCTTCAAAGACGGTTACTATCCGGCCCAGCCCGTCGACACGCTCAGCGACTACAGGGGAGTGTGCGTGAACTACCTCAGGGAGGGGTTCGGCGTGCTCTGCAACGCCCACCACCACGAGGTCGCCACGGCCGGGCAGTGCGAAATCGACATGTACAGGGACGAGCTCGTGACCATGGCGGACAGCGCGATGACCTACAAGTTCGTCACCAA